>JBKJMF010000352.1:0-27158 GCA_046596525.1 Devosia sp.
GTCGGCAGTTCACAGCGGAGGTGGATGCGGTGGTCGGCCCGCAGCCGGTCACTGGCATCCGCCTCGGCCACCGCCCCGACCATCGCCCGCACGTCGTCCGAAATATCGCCGACCTCCGGGTCCGAGCCGATCCGCACCGCGTCGAACACCGTGGTGATACCGGCGCCGGCAATCTGTGCGTCGTGGCTCTGCAGCGCCGCCATGGCGTTCCAGGTCACACCCGGCCGCGGCCGGTAATGGTTCTCGAAATGGTCGGTGTGGAGCTCGACCAGCCCCGGGATCACGTAATCGCCGCCGATGTCCTCGGCATGCTGCACCGGGCCGGGCTCGATGGCCACGATGACACCGTCGCGCACCAGCACCGAGCCTTCGACCACCTCGTCGGCCAAAACAATCCTGGCATTACCGAGCGCGAACTCGCTCATCGACAGCCTCCCCATTGAGCATGAAATCGCCGAGGCGCACGAACGGCACCCCCACTTCAGGCTCGTGGAACAGCACGAGTCTGTCCAGCACCGTATCGGCCTCGGCCAGCGCGCCGAAATGCGCTGCAGCGGCGCGCGTATAGGCCTCGCGCTCGGTCTCGGGCAGCCGGTCGGTCAGCGTCATGTGAAAGCGGAACTGTTCGAACACATAGGGGTAGCCGAAGCGGTCCATCAGCTCGATCTGCCGCTCGCTGAGATGGCCGCCCTTCAGCCGCCGCTCGCGTTCAGTCGGCGACGGCAAAGCGCGGAACGGCTCGAACGCCTCGACCACGTCGCTGGCGAACTCGGTCAGCTCGGCGGTCTGGTCCGCCGGGATCAGCGCCAGGAAACCATCGATCAGGGCTAGCTTCAGCCTGCCGATCGTCACCGGCTCGGTTTCCGCCGCGAATGCGTCGAGCGCATCCTCGAGTTCGGCGCGGGACTTGCCCTCCGCCAGCGTCATCGGCGCCTTGAGCGTCGCGTGAAAGCCATAGCGCCGCGCCGAAACGCTACGGTCGAACACCGCGTCGCGCGTCGTGCCGGCCAGCGGCCCGTCGAGCGTCGCCCCGGTTAGGGAATCGTGGCCCAGCCACTCGGCGGCCTTCACCCAGAGCGGCTCGGCCGCACCGGGGGCGTAGTAAATGGCAAAACGTTCGGACATCGGGACTGCGGCTCGGGCAAAGAACGGGGCTCACTAGCCGCGTTCGATGTCAGTTTTTTGTCAGTCCGGCAAGCTGTCCACGGGATAGTCCGGCAGCGTCAAATCACCCGCGCCACACAGTCGGTCGCCTCATTGGCGCCGCCATCGATCACGTTGTCGGCGACCAGCGTCTCGCCGCCGGCCAAGGGGTTGAGCAGCGCGAAGAACCCGCGCTTGCCTTCTTTCTTAAGCTGCCACTTGATCCGGGTTCCCGGTGGCAGCGCTTCGGCACTGTGATTGACCACGACAATGGCGTTGGGCGTCCCCGAAACGGCACAGCTCAATTCGACATTCAGCCCGAAGTGCCGGGTCTGCAATATCGGCTCCTCGACATAGTTGGAGGAGGAGTCATCTGCGCCATCACCACCCGGACTAGAGGCCGGAGGGGCCAGTTCCGTCCCGTCGGCGGGACCTGTTCCATCGATGGGAGGCAGGCCGTCGCCAGGGATCAGGGGCAGCACTTCGCCGGCGAAGGCGGCCCCAGCAAGGGGCAACAGCATCAATGTCGCAAGCAGAGCGCCCGCGATAGGACGAATTCGGTTCATTATTGTTTCCTGCGCAGGCCCATCGATCGCGTCCACGATCGATCCCCGACTATGTCGTTGGTTTCTTACCACGGCAACTATGACCCAACGGTTGAACTCACCGTGAGGGTGCCGTTTAGCCCCGGTTCAGCGAGACCAGCTGTTAACGTTGCTCATTGGACACAGGCCAAGCCGGTCCATTTGTGCGCTCCATAGCAAAAGCCAGCTGTACCGGCCATGAACGTGTTGCCGCAGCGGCCCAGGTGCTTGCCTCGGCGGGCCGACGCCGCCAATATTCGCGCAAATCAGGACTGGGGCTTCATGGATCGCGATCTTCTCGAACGGCTGTTCCACCGCGCCGTGGACGCCGCCCAGCCGCAGCACGCCATCGCCGCCAACCTGCCGCCGCCACCGAAAGGGCGGACCGTCGTCATCGGCGCCGGCAAGGCATCGGCCCAGATGGCCAGGGCGTTCGAACTGGCCTGGCCCGGTCCGATCCACAGCGGGCTTGTGGTCACCCGCTACGGCTATGGCACGCCCTGCGAGCGCATCGAGATCGTCGAAGCCGCCCATCCGGTGCCCGATGTCGCCGGTTATCTCGCCGCCCGCCGGCTGATGGAGAAGGTCTCCGGCCTCAGCCATGACGATCTGGTGGTGGCGCTGATCTCCGGCGGCGGTTCGGCCCTCCTGCCGCAGCCGGCGCCCGGCCTCAGCTTCGAGGACGAGCAGGCGGTCAACGAGATCCTCCTCGCCTCGGGCGCGCCTATCTCGGTGATGAACGTCATCCGCAACGAACTCAGCGCCATCAAGGGCGGCCGCCTTGCTGCACTGGCCTCGCCCGCCCGCGTCGCTACCCTCATTGTCTCCGATATCCCGGGCGACGATCCCTCGCTCGTCGCGTCCGGCCCCACGGTGCCGCTCGCCTCGGGCCGCGCCGAAGCCCGCCACCTCGCTTCGCTCTACCGCCTGAAGCTGCCGCCTGCCGCGGAAGAACTGCTGGCCTCCGACCTCAACACGGCACCCAAGGCCAACGACGCCCGCTTCCAGCACAACACCGTCCGCATCATCGCCTCCGCCGCGCTATCGCTCGAAGCCGCAGCTGCCGAAGCCCAACAGGCCGTTCTAGAGACCCACATCCTCTCCGATGCCATCGAGGGCGAGGCGCGCGATGTCGCCGCCGTCCACGCCGCGCTGGCCCGCGAGATCAAGACCCGCAACCGCCCCTTCGCCAAGCCGGCGCTGCTGCTCTCGGGCGGCGAAACCACCGTCACCATCCGCGGCGACGGCCGAGGCGGCCGCAACGCCGAGTTCCTGCTCGCCTTCGCCCTCGCCGTCGACGGGATCGACGGCATCACTGCCCTCGCTGCCGACACCGACGGCATCGACGGGGCAGGGGACAATGCCGGCGCCATTTGTGACGGCCACACCGCCGCGAAGATGCGCGCCGCCGGCATCGATCCGCGCCGCGCGCTTAGCAACAACGACGCCTACAACGCCTTCCGCGCCATCGGCAGCCTGCTGACCACTGGCCCTACCGGCACCAACGTCAACGACTTCCGCGCCATCATCGTGCGCTAGCTATTCCTCGACCCAAGAGTCGAACTCGCCGTCCTTGGTCAGCCGCGCCACCATGTAGCCGCCACGGCCGCGCGGTCGCACCTCGTAGTCGAAATCCTTGCCGTCCATCGCCCGCTGCACGTTGGCGGCGCTCTCGGCGCTTTCCGCCGATGCGAACACCTGCGGCACGCTGTTGCCTTCGCTGACGAATGCCCGTGACATCGCATTCCTCCCTCTTGGTGGCCCATCATACGCCGTCTTAGACAGCCGGACGATTTTCCTTGTGCAGGAACTTCCCTTTCCCCCGTCCATGCCTTTAAGTGCCGCCCGGTTTCAGGGAGTGTTCGGCAAATGGCCAAGAAGAAGATCGCCGTCATCGGTATCGGCAAGATCGCGCAGGATCAGCACCTGCCGGTGATCGACAAGAGCCCGGATTTCGAGCTCGCGGCCTGCATCTCGACCCGCGGTCTCGGCCATCGCGATGTGCCGGTGTTCAAGACTCCGGCCGAATTCTACAAGGCCATGCCCGAGGTCAAGCTCGTCGCGATCTGCACCCCGCCGGGCGTCCGCCACGCCTACGTGCGCCAGGCGATCGATGCCGGCATGGATGTACTGCTCGAAAAGCCGCCGACCCCCACCATCACCGAGTTCGAAGATCTCGTCGCCTATGGCGAAAAGAAGGGCAAGGTGCTCTTCCAGACTTGGCACTCGCGCTACAACGCCGCCGTCGACACCGCCAAGCTCATCCTCAAGGACGAAGGCGTCGCCTCGGTCCGCATCGACTGGCGCGAGAGCGTCCGCAAGTGGCACCCGGGCCAGGAATGGGTCTGGGAGCCCGGTGGCTTCGGCGTCTGCGATCCGGGCATCAACGCCATGTCGATCTTCACCAAGATCATGCCGTTCCCGGTCTTCGTCGAAAGCGCCAAGCTGAAGTTCCCGGCCAACCGCCAGACCCCGGTCGATGCCGAGATCGTCTTCAAGTCGACCGAAAAGCACCAGCCCAAGCTCAGCGCCGGCTTCAACTGGCTCGAAGAATCCGGCGAGATCTGGACCGTCGCCATCGAGACCCGCAAGGGCACCCAGTTGAAGCTCGAACGGGGCGGCACCGTGCTCAAGGTCAACGGCAAGGAGACCGTCGCCAACCCCTCCGAGGAATACGAAGCGATCTACGAGCGCTTCGCCAAGCTGCTGAAGAAGGGCAAGTCCGAGATGGACGGCTCACCCCTGCGGCTGATCGGCGACGCGTTCCTCCTCGGCGCCCACGAGAATGTCGACGAGTTCCACTGGTAGGTCGCATTCGGTTTTAGACGTAGGTCGACTGGCGGGGCTAGCTGTCGCCGCCTAGACTACCATACCAGTTCGAGGAGACCTGCCCATGTACGAGACCTTCAATGGCTCGGCCCACCCGATGGCGCCCAAGGAAATCGCCATAACCGCCGTCCCCGAGGACGAGCGCGTCTGGGTGCCGCAGGCGGAGGGCGTGTGGTTCAGGCCGCTGTTCCTCAACACCCTGCAGGGACAGTGGTGCAACCTGCTGCGCGTCCGCCGCGCCGGCATCCTCAGCCGCCACCTCCACCCGCAGCCGGTGCACGGCTACGTCATCAAGGGCCGCTGGCACTATCTCGAGCATGACTGGGTGGCCGAGACCGGCTCCTACGTCTTCGAGCCCCCGGGCGAGATCCACACCCTGACGGTCCCTGAGGACACCCCGGAGATGATCACCTTCTTCAACATCTCTGGCTGCATGGTCTACCTCGACAAGGACAACAAGCAGATCGGCTTCGAGGACGTCTTCACCAAGATCGACATGTGCAAGAAGCACTACGACAAGGTAGGCCTCGGCGCCGACTACGTGGATCAGTTCGTGCGCTAGCCCCTATTCTTCTCCCCGTCGGGGAGAAGAATAGGGGCACCATTGCGCCACAGCGTATTCCTCTCCCCGTCGGGGAGAGGGTGGATCGGCCGAAGGCCGAGACGGGTGAGGGGGACTTCCAATGACTAGCTGGGCCACCGAGTTCTACGCCAACAAGACCATCGTCATCACCGGCGGCACCTCCGGTATCGGCCAGGGCATCGGCCGCGCCTTTGCGGATGCCGGGGCAATAGTCCACGTCACCGGCGCCACCCAAGCTGAGGTCGAGGCCGGCGCGGCCGCTGAGCCGCGTTTCCGCTACACCCAGCTCGATGTGCGCAACACCGAGCAGGTCACCGAGTACGCCGCGACCTTCGGCACCGTCGCCGCCCTCATCAACTGTGCCGGCGTCAACCTCCGTGCCGCCGAGCATACCGTGTCGGGCTTCGAAATCGTCATCGACATCAACCTCAACGGTTCGATGCGCACCGCCTACGCCTTCCGCGACAAGCTCGCCGGCGGCGCCATCCTCAACATCGGCTCGATGTTCTCGTTCTTCGGTGCGCCACACGCCCCGGCCTATGCGGCGTCCAAGCACGCCGTCGCCGGGCTCACCAAGTCGCTCGCCACCGCCTTCGCTAAGGAGGCCATCCGCGTCAACGCGCTGGCCCCCGGCTGGATCGAGACCGCCATGACCGTCGTCCCCCGGGCCAACGAGGCCCGCAATGCCGAACTGATGGGCCGCACCCCGCTCGGCCGCTGGGGTACTCCGGCGGACCTGGCGCCCGCCGCCCTGTTCCTCTGCTCGCCGCTCGCCGGCTATATCACCGGCGTCATCCTGCCGGTCGATGGCGGCTACCTCATCGCCTGAGGGGGGGCTGGCGACTTAAAGCGCCAGCCCCAGGATCAGTAGCACCAGGGCGAGCAACGCCGCCGCGGTGCGGACGCTGTTCCAGAACACCCAGTCCTTGAGGTAGGTCTGCCAGTAGGTGGCGGCCTCGGTGCTTTCCGGCGGCAGCATTCTCAGCCGCTCGTTCATAGGCACGTTGAGCGCCATCGTGACCCCGAACGTTCCGAAGATGTAAGCAATTGCCCCGGTCGCGGCCCAGATGCTGCCGCCGAAGAACGCTAGGACTACAACCACCGCGCCTAGCGCCGCCGTGCCCATGAAGATGCCAAGGAATCTGCCGTTCAGCACCGTGACATCGATCGCCTGCATGGCCCTGACGCCGGCCGGCGCCGGCAGCATCGCCAGCGCCGGCATGATGAAGTTCGAGAACGCAAAGAACGTGCCCGCCATCAGCGCCGCACCGAGCGCCACCACGAGGCTCAGTATGTCGATCCAGGTCATGCTGCCTGCTCCCAGATCCCCTTGGCCGCCGCCGCACGGGCGTAGTCGGCGAAATCCTTCGGCTCGCGTCCAAGGGCCCGCTGCACGCCGTCGGCGAGGGATTCGTTGCGTCCGTCCAGCACCACGCTGAACAGCTCTTCCAGCAGGCCCGCGATCTCGTCCGGCACGTCGTCGCTCGCAAGTGAATCGAGAAACTCATGCGCCGGCATGGTGCGGAACTGCACGTTGCGCCCGCTCGCCCGGTTGATCTCCTCAACCGCTTCGCGGAACGTCAGCAGCCGCGGCCCGGTGACCTCGTACACCTCGCCGATATGCCGCTCGTCTGTCAGCGCCGCCACCACCACGTCGGCGATGTCGTCGGCGTCGATGAACGGCTCGCCCGTCGCATCGACCGGCAGCGCCACCTCGCCGTTCTGCACCATGTCGAGGAACTGCCCCTCATCGAAGTTCTGGTTAAACCAGCTGGCCCGCACGATGGTCCAGTCGGCGCCCGAGGCGATCAGTTGTTCCTCGGCCCGTTGCGCCTCGGCCTCACCTCGGCCCGACAGCAGCACCAGCCGCTTCACGCCCAGCGACAGAGCCAGTTCGGCGATGGCGCCGATGGCATCGGCCGCGCCCTTGATCGCGATATCCGGATAATAGGTCAGATAAACGCTGGATGCTGCCTCGAGCGTGGCTGCCCAGGTCGTGCGATCGGTCCAGTCGAAGCCGGTCGATCGCGACGCCAGCCGCACCGGCAGGCCACGGGCCTCCAGTCGGTCGGCGACGCGCGAGCCGGTCTTGCCGCGGCCGCCGATGATCAGGACTGGTTTGGTCATTCACATTCTCCTTTCGCAAAACATGAGGAAATCTCACGTTGCGGAACGTGATAAATCCTCATATTATGCACGTCAAGTATAAATATGAGGATTATTCACTTATGACCGAGGCCCCGGAAGTCGCGACCTCTGGCCGGCGCACCCCGCAGCAGCAGCGCAGCCGCGACCGGGTCGAGCGCATTCTCAGCGTGGCCAAAGGCTTGATCGAACGGTCGGGCAGCGATGCGATGAAGATGGGTGAACTCGCCGAGAAAGCTGGCATTTCCATCGGCTCGCTCTACCAGTACTTCCCGGACAGGGCCGCGGTGATCGCCGCCCTGGCCGAGCGCTACAACGAGGAAGGTCGCACCTGCATCCGCGACGGTCTCGTCGGCGTCGCTGACGCACCCGGCCTGCGTCGCGCCTTCGGCGAGCTCATCGATGTCTACTACGGGCTGTTCCTTGCCGAGCCGGTGATGCGCGACATCTGGTCCGGCACCCAGGCCGACAAATCGCTACAGCAGATCGACCTCGCCGACAGCCGCGAGAACGGCGCCCTGTTGGCCGCAGTCCTGGAGCGCATCTACCCCGACACCGACCCCGCGGCGCTGGCCAACCGCGCCATGCTGGTCATGCACCTGGGCAACGCCACCATGCGGCTCGCCATTTCGGTCGGGCGCGAGGAGGGCGACGTCTTCGTCGCAAACTACAAGCGCATGGCGCTCAACGACTTACTCGGCGACTGACGCTTCCACCGGCACTTTCGGTGCGCAGAAATACAACGCCTGGTTGATCACGTAGAGCGAGCCATCAAGCGGAATGCCGTTCTTCGGTACTTCCGGCCCGGCAATCGGGTCGAGATAGGCGACCGCCCCATTCTTCAACGCATCGAGCAGCGGTGTTACATCGCCCTCGACCCGCGCGTGGTATGGCGAACCATCCGCCTTGGCGTCGACCTCGTGCCCGTCTTCCTTGTCGAACTCGATCAACCACCGTCCCGCATCACCGCCCGGCCGGCTGGTATAGATGTGTAGCCCAACCTCGAAATCATCCTCGCAGCGCACCGCTAGGCATGCGAACTCCACCGGCGTCGAGCCATGTCCGCATCCCAGCGCCGCCCGATCCCCTTCGCCCTCGAGCGGCGAATAGTGCCAACCCGCCTCCTGTGCCAGGGCAGGGGAGGCCAGGGCCGCAATCGCCCCGGCCAACCGCATCACGGAGGTCGCCGCCAGCCTCACTTCCCCGCGTCCGTCAGCAGCTTGATGTCCTCGGCACTCAGCGCCAGGTTTGCGCCGCGCATCAGGCTCTGCACCTGTTCGACCGAAGTCGCCGAGGCGATCGGCGCCCCAACGCCCGGCTGCGCCGCGATCCAGCCGAGCGTGATCTCGGCCGGCAATGCGCCGGTCCGCTTGCTGATCGCGTCGAGCGCTTCGAGGATCCGGAAGCCCTTGGGATTGAGGTACTTGTCCACCACCGTCTGGCCGCGCGGGCTCTTCTGCGCATCGGCCGCGCTACGGTACTTTCCCGCGAGAAACCCGCGGGCGAGGCTGAAATAGCCGATCCCCGAAATCCCCTCGGCCACGCACGTCGCCTGCACCTCGTCGAATTTGGCGCGATCGTAGAGGTTGAACTCGTTCTGGATGGTTTCGTAGCGCGCAAGACCCTTGGCCTTGGAGATGCCGAGAGATTCCGTTAGCAACGCCGTGTCCTGGTTGGAGGAGCCGATGTAGCGGACCTTGCCGGCCTTCACGATCTTGTCGAGTGCCGCCAGCGTCTCCTCCTGTGGCGTTTCCGGGTCGGGCCAGTGCGTCTGGTAGAGGTCGATATAGTCGGTCTGCAGCCGCTTCAGCGAGGCGTCGAGCTCTTCCTCGATCCACTTGGCGCTGAGGTCGCGGTGCCCCTGGCCCATGTCCGAGCCGACCTTGGTGAACACCAGCACCTTGTCGCGATTGCCGCGCGCCTTCATCCAGTTGCCGATGATCGTCTCGGACTTGCCCTTGCCATAGCTGTCGGCGGTATCGAGAGCGGCAAAGCCACCATCGAGGAAGGCATCGAGCACGGGATAGGCGGCCTGCTCCTCCAGCGTCCAGCCCAAGACGTTGCAGCCGAAAACCAGCGGGTCGATGAAAAGCTCCGTGCGACCGAGGCGGCGCTTGCTCATGGCTATCTCCAGGTGAGGTGAATGGCGGGCGGGAAGGTGTGTGAGCCTAGCTCTGCCCTCCATCGGCGACAAGCGATGGAGGGCAGATCCCGTCTCAACCCTTCGGCTGGATCAGGTCCCACTTGTTCCCATACAAATCCTCGAACACTGCCACCGAGCCATAAACCTCGTGGCGCGGCGCTTCGAGGAACGTCACCCCGCGCTCGACATAGAGCGCATGGTCGCGCGCAAAGTCGTCGGTCTCGAGAAAGAACCCCACGCGCCCGCCGGTCTGGTTGCCGATGAAGCGGGTCTGCTCCGCTCCATCCGCCTTGGCCAGCAGCAGCTTCGCCCCGCCGCCGGCCGGCGCCACCGCCACCCAGCGTTTGCCCCCGCCCATGTCGAGATCGCTGAGTAACGCGAATCCCAACTTACCGACATAGAACGAGATGGCGTCGTCATAGTCGGCGACGACGAGGGCGATGGTGGCGATCGACTGGTTCATGCGCCGATCATTTGCGGCACCTTGCCACAATCGTCAATCCGGGCGGGCATGGGATCGATCTCGGCTGCGCAACCGATTTACTGACCGCGAAAACCCGCTTTGCGGCGATCCAGTCGTTTGCGAAATGGGATTGCGCGTGACACGGCTTTGACCAACCGGTCAAACTGGGCCATTGCGTGGCGGCAGAAAAAGCGCTTTGTTGCGCGCCAAGCTCCGGCCGGCAAGAAGGGACTCTTGCTGTTGAACGCCGGGGCGCAATGCTTTTTCGGGAGACAACCATCATGCAATTGATGAAAACCCTGCTCGCCGCCACTGCGCTCGTCGCGGTGATGGGCGGCAGCGTCTATGCCAAGCAGCTCGTATTCTGCTCGGAAGCTTCGCCGGCGCACTTCGACCCCGGTCCGACCACCGGTGGTAACGACTTCGACGCCTCGTCGCGCGCTATCTATGACCGCCTCGTCGAGTTCGAGCATGGCGGCACCGCCGTCATTCCGGGCCTCGCCGAGAAGTGGGAAGTTTCGGCCGACGGCCTGGAATATACCTTCCACCTCCGTCCGGGCGTGAAGTTCCACACCACCTCGTACTTCACCCCCACCCGCGACCTCACTGCCGACGACGTGATCTTCTCGCTCGAGCGCCAGTGGAAGGAAGACAATCCGTGGAACAAGTACCTCGAGGGTATCTCGTGGGACTACTTCCAGGGCATGGACATGCCCAAGTTCCTGAAGTCGATCGAAAAGGGCGCTGACGACCTCACCGTCGTGATCACGCTCAACGAGCCCAACGCTCCGATGCTGGCGAACCTCGGCATGGACTTTGCCTCGATCGTCTCGAAGGAATATGCGGATCAGGTCGCCGCGACTGGCAACCTCGCCGATTTCTCCAATAAGCCGGTCGGCACGGGCGCCTTCGTGTTCGTCGACTACCAGACCGACGCCGTCATCCGCTACCAGGCCTTCGCCGACTACTGGCGCGGCAAGGTGGCGATCGACGACCTGATCTTCGCCATCACCACGGATCCCGCGGTGCGTGCGCAGAAGCTGAAGGCCGGCGAATGCGACATCATGAGCTATCCCGCCCCGGCCGACGTGGCTGGCCTGCAGGATGATGCCAACCTCCAGGTGCTGGAGCAGGAAGGCCTGAACATCGGCTACATGTCGTACAACACGACGATTGCCCCGATGGACAACGCCAACGTCCGCAAGGCGCTGTCGATGGCCATCAACAAGACGGCGATCGTCGATGCGGTCTACGAGGGTGCCGGCCAGGTGGCCAAGAACCTCATCCCACCGACAATGTGGTCCTATGACGACGCGATCGTCGACACGACCTACGATCCGGAAGCGTCCAAGAAGATGCTGGCCGATGCCGGCGTCTCGGGCCTGACCCTTGACCTCTGGGCCATGCCGGTGTCGCGTCCGTACAACCCGAACGCGCAGCGCGTTGCCGAACTGATCCAGGCTGACTGGGCTGCTGTCGGCGTCACCGCCAACATCGTCACCTACGAGTGGACCGAGTATCGCGAGCGCGGCAAGAAGCCGGACCGCCCGGGTGCTTTCCAGATCGGCTGGACCGGCGACAACGGTGATCCGGACAACTTCTTCGCCACCCTGTTCTCCTGCTCGGCCATTGGCGTGTCCAACTACTCGAGCTGGTGCAACGACGACTTCGAGAAGGCCATCCAGGACGCCAAGAAGGTTTCCGACCCGGCTGAGCGTACTGCGCTCTACACCAAGGCCCAGGAAATCTTCAAAGCCGAAGAGCCGGCGATGACCATCGCCCACTCCAAGGTCTTCATGCCGATGAACAAGCGCGTCGTGGGTTACACCATGGATCCGCTCGGCATCCACCGCTTCGACAATGTCGACGTGACCGAATAATACGAGATAGAGTCCAAGGGGCGGCGCCATCACCGGCGCCGCCCCTTGGCGTACCCAATGCTGCGATTCATCCTTCAGAAACTCGCCCTGATCGTGCCGACCATCATCGGCATCACCATTGCGTCGTTTGCCTTCATCCGCCTGCTCCCCGGCGATCCCATCCTCGCGATGGCCAGCCAGTATGGCGTCACCCCTGAACGCTATGAAATCCTCAAGCACCAGTACGGCTATGACCTGCCGATCTGGCAGCAATACTTCAATTACGTGGGCGGCATCCTGCAGGGCAATTTCGGTATCTCGCTCGCCACCAAGCGCCCGGTGATCGAGGAGTTCATGACGCTGTTCCCGGCGACTGTCGAGCTGGCGCTGTTCGCCATGCTGATCGCCGTGGGGCTCGGTATTCCCGCCGGCATCTTCGCCGCTATCAAGCGCGGCTCGTGGTTCGACCAGCTCACCATGGGCGTTGCGCTCACCGGTTATTCGATGCCGATCTTTTGGTGGGGCCTGCTGCTCATCATCTTCTTTTCCGGTTATCTCGGCTGGACTCCGGTCTCGGGCCGCATCGCGGTCAGCTTCTTTTTCCCGCGCGTCACCGGCTTCATGCTGATCGACAGCCTCATCGCTGGCAAGCCCGCCGGGTTCGTCTCGGCGCTCCGCCACCTCATCCTCCCCGCCATAGTCCTCGGCACCATTCCGCTCGCCGTCATTGCGCGGCAAACCCGCTCGGCCATGCTCGAAGTGCTGGGCGAGGACTATGTCCGCACCGCCCGCGCCAAGGGCCTCGAGCCCGGCCGCGTCGTCGGCGTTCATGCCTTCCGCAACGCCCTGATCCCGGTGGTCACCACCATCGGCCTGCAGGTCGGGCTGCTGATGGGTGGCGCGATCCTCACCGAGACGATCTTTTCCTGGCCGGGCATCGGCAAGTGGATGATCGACTCGATTTCCAAGCGTGACTACGTGTCGGTGCAGTCGGGCCTGTTGCTCATCGCGTTGATTGTCATGGCGGTGAACCTGCTCGTCGACATCCTCTACGCCGTCATCAACCCACGCATCAGGGTGCAGTGATGGCCGCTGAAACCACCATAGCGCCGGCCCCCGCCCGCCGCGTCAGCGGCCTGCGCGAGTTCTGGTACTATTTCTCGATGAACCACGGCGCGGTCCTCGGGTTGATCGTCTTCGTGCTGTTGATCGTCGTCGCCATCTTCGCGCCGCTCCTGGCGCCGTTCCCGCCCGACCAGCAGTTCCGTACGTTCATCCGCATGGCCCCACCGTGGGCCGGCGGCACGCAGGGGCAGTTCTTCCTCGGCACCGACGAAGTCGGCCGCGACATCCTCTCGCGCCTCATCCACGGCGCCCGCTACTCGCTGTTCATCGGCTTCTTCGTCGTCACCCTCGCTATGGTCACCGGCGTGACCTTCGGCCTCCTCGCCGGCTATTTCCGCGGCTGGGTCGATGCGGTGATCATGCGGGTGATGGACATCATCATCGCCTTCCCCTCGCTGCTGTTGGCCCTCGTGCTGGTTGCCATCCTCGGCCCCGGCCTGTTCAACGCCATGCTCGCCATTGCGCTTGTGCTGCAGCCGCATTTCGCCCGCCTGACCCGCGCCGCCGTGCTCTCCGAAAAGAGCCGCGAATACGTCACCTCGGCCAAGGTCGCCGGCGCCGGACACATCAGGCTGATGTTCATCACCATCCTGCCCAACTGCCTCGGCCCGCTGATCGTCCAGGCGACGCTGAGCTTCTCGAACGCCATCCTCGAAGCGGCAGCGCTCGGCTTCCTCGGCATGGGCGCACAGCCGCCGACGCCCGAATGGGGCACTATGCTGGCCCGCGCCCGCGAGTTCATCACCAGCGCCTGGTGGATCGTCACCATGCCCGGCCTCGCCATCCTGATCACCGTCCTTGCGATCAACCTCGTCGGTGACGGCCTGCGCGATGCGCTCGATCCCAAGCTCAAGCGGAGCTGAGGCGATGCACCTGCTAGAAGTCAAAAACCTCACCGTCAGCTTCGATACCTCGGTCGGCGTGTTCAATGCCGTCAAGGGCATCGACCTGCATGTCGACGCGCGCGAAGTCCTCGCCATCGTCGGCGAGTCCGGCTCCGGCAAGTCGGTCGCCATGCTCGCCGTCATGGGCCTCCTGCCGCCCACCGCGACCGTCGCCGCCGATAAGATGACCTTCGATGGCAAGGATCTCCTCGCCATGTCGGCGGCAGCCAAGCGCAAGATCATCGGCAAGGACGTCGCCATGATCTTCCAGGAGCCGATGACGAGCCTGAACCCCTGCTTCACCGTCGGCTACCAGATCGAGGAAGTACTGCGCTTCCACCTCGGCATGGACAAGGCGCAACGCCGCGCCCGCGCCATCGAACTGCTCGAGCAGGTCGGCATCCCCAACCCGGCGGAACGGCTGAAGTCCTATCCGCACCAGATGTCGGGCGGCCAGAACCAGCGCGTCATGATCGCCATGGCCATCGCCTGCAACCCCAAGCTGCTGATCGCCGACGAGCCGACCACTGCGCTCGACGTCACCATTCAGAAGCAGATCCTCGACCTCCTGGTGCGCCTGCAAGCTGAGCACGGCATGGGCCTGATCATGATCACCCACAATATCGGCGTCGTCGCCGAAACCGCCGATCGCGTCGTGGTGCAGTACAAGGGCCGGAAGATGGAGGAGGCGGGCGTGCTCGAACTCTTCACCGCGCCCAAGAGCCCCTACACCCGGGCGCTGCTCGCAGCACTCCCCGAGAACGCCACCGGCGACCGCCTGCCCACCATTTCCGGCTTCAACTTCGAGGAAGCTGTCTGATGGCCACCGTTCTCGAAGCCCGCAACCTGGTCCGTGACTATCACATCGGCGGCACGCTGTTCGGCGGTGCCCGTATCGTCCATGCCGTGAAGGGCGTCAGCTTCAAGCTCGAGCAGGGCAAGACCCTCGCCATCGTCGGCGAGTCCGGCTCCGGCAAATCGACGCTGGCCCGCATCCTCACCCTGATCGACCGCCAGACCGCCGGCGAGCTGCTGATCGACGGCGAGACCATCGACATCCAGAAGACCGGTGTCACCGCCGCCATGCGCCGCAAGGTGCAGATCGTCTTCCAGAACCCCTACGGCTCGCTGAACCCGCGCCAGAAGATCGGCAACGTGCTGATGGAGCCCTTGCTCCTCAACAGCAAGATGCCGGCCGCCGAGCGCCGCGACCTCGCGCTGGAAATGCTGACCAAAGTTGGCCTGCAGCCCGAGCACTTCAATCGCTATCCCCACATGTTTTCGGGTGGCCAGCGCCAGCGCATCGCCATCGCCCGCGCTATCATCATGCGCCCCTCGCTGCTGGTGCTCGACGAGCCGGTCTCGGCGCTCGATCTGTCGGTGCAGGCGCAGATCCTCAACCTGCTCTCGGATCTCCAGGACGAGTTCGGCTTGACCTACGTGTTCATCAGCCACGATCTCTCGGTGGTGCGCTACATCGCCGACGAAGTGATGGTGATGTACCTGGGCGAGGCGGTGGAAACCGGTACCCGCGAAAAGCTGTTCGCCAACCCCGAGCACCCCTACACCAAGGCCCTGTTCGCCGCGACGCCGCGCGCCGATGTCGAGAGCATCAAGGCGCGGCTCGCCAGGAAGGCCGCCCTCGCTACGGTAGTCTGAGGGCGACCCAGGGTCCGGCCGTCAGTGCATGGTGGGCATCATGCCCATCTGCATCATCAGGCCGGCAACGTCGGGATGGGTACGGAACTCGACGATCTTGCCGTCACGGATGCGGGCGAAGTAGTCGCCGTGCCCGGTGATCTTCTTCTGCGTCGCCGGGACGGATTGGCCACCCATGTTCATTGGGCCGGTATTGGTGCCAGTGAACTCGAGTTCGCTGGCCACGGCATCGTCCCCGACGATCTGGCTGACGCGCCTTGTATGCATGTCGGGAAACGCGGTCATCCAGGAGTCGAAATACGCCAGGGCCGCCTTCTTGTCGCGCATCGGCTCAGGCATCGCCCAGTCGTACCAGACGAAATCATCGGCCAATAAGCTGACGAACGCTGCGCCATCATGCTTGTCCCAAGCCGCTAGGCCCTGGTCGTCGATCCGCTTCAACTCGTCCTTGGTCATGGCATCCTCCCATTCTGGGTTGAACGCCACGCGCCCCCTCACGTGGCGCTGCGGGGGAGCCTAGCACCGCGATAGCGGCGTCGCCAGCGCCGCGTCGGCTGCCGCGAGGGACGTACCTTAAGCCGCTGTTAAGCGGCCACCCTTAGCCTCGCACCATGCCTTCCACGCTGGTGTTCGTTCTTGCCGAAAGCTGCTGCAAAGACTCCAGCTCTGGCTGCCGGCGCCCGTAGCACGCGCCAGGCGGCACGCCACGGCTCGGCATTGCTCAACTTCACCTTGTGGATCGCGCTCCCCGCGGTCGCCGTCTATTTCGGCGTCTGCGGGCTGGTGTTTCTCGCCATGCACTTGATGAGCGCCGAGATGAACGCCATCGATTCCGATCGCGGCAAGAGCGCCATCGCGGCAGCGGTCGAGTCGCTGGTCGTCGGCCTGGGCGAAAGCACCGCGGACGAGGCGACCTGGACCGAGGCCTATATCAACACCTACATCGAGCCCAATCCGGCCTGGCTCGACTCCGCCTGGGGCGCCACCGCCCGCATCTCCGACACCTACGACACCGCCATCCTCACCGATGTCAGCGGCAATATCGTCTTCGGCGAAACCAGCCGCGGGCCGGTCAAGGGCATGCTGGGCGACCTGTTCAGCGGCGTTCCGCAACTGCTCGAACGGCTCGAGGCCGGCATCGCCAAGGCCGGCGACGACGCCACTGTCGCCCACCTGTCGCGCAATGAGCGTGGTGCCGTAGCGCTCGCCGGCGCCGTGGTGCATGGCAATTCCGGCCAGGCCAGCGTTCCGCGCGACCAGCGGCGCGTGCTGTGGCTTGCCCGCCAGCTCGACGACATTATGCTGCGCGATGTCGCCACCCGCTTCCAGCTGCCCCTGCCGCGCCTCGTCGCGGTGCCGCAGCCCGGCCACGACTCGATGGCGCTCACCGATGCGGCCGGTGCGGCCATCGCCACCATCGATTGGCCGCCACGCCGTCCCGGCGACCCGGCTTTCGCCCACACCGCCACCGTCGCAGTGCTGGTGATGCTGGTCATCGGCGCCCTGATCTTCGTGGTGCTCGCCGCCTTCCGCCACTCGATCAAGCAGCGCACCGCGTCCGACGAGCGCGACTGGTACAATGCCCGCTATGACGAGACCACCAGCTTGCGCAACTGGTTCGGGGTCGAGGAACATCTGGCGAGCCTCATCCCCAGGAAGCGCGGCGAGCTGCCCCTGGCCATCGGCCAGATCTATGTCGAGGGGCTGATCGACGTCGTCGGGCTCTATGGCCGCGAAGCTGCCAACCAGCTGTTGATCGCGCTCGCCAAACGCTTCGACGAGGTCAGCGGCGGCCAGGCGATCATGGCCCGCACCGGTCCGGCCGAGATGACGCTCGCCCGTTTCGGCGATGACGCGCTCCCCCTTATCCGCGGCTTTGCCGAGAGCATCCTCGCCAAGGCCGGCGACCCCGTGCCGGTCGGCGATCTGAAGCTGAAGATCGGCCTCAGCATCGGCATCGTCGCGGCGCCCACCACCCGTGACAACGTTGGCTCTGTGATCCGGATGGCCGAGACCGCCATGGTGCGGGCTCGCGAAACCGGTGGCAATCACACCGTCGAATACGACCCCGCCATCGAGGACGAACGCCGCCGTCGCATCGAACTGCAGGCCGATATCCGCCGCGGATTGGAGGCCGGTGAGTTCGACCTCGAATACCAGCCGATCATCGATTTCCGCACCCAGGCCATTCTCGGCGTCGAAGCCCTGATGCGCTGGAACCGCCGTGCCGCCGGCCCGATGGGCCCCGGCGAGTTCATCCCCGCCGCCGAGGCCTCCGGTCTCATCGACGACCTCGGCATGTTCGCCCTGCGCCGCGCCATCGAAGAGATCGGCCCGCTCGGCGATCTCAAGATCTCGGTCAACGTCTCGCCGGCCCAGCTGCGCAATCCGACTTTGCCGCAGATGGTGTTCGCGACCCTCGATGAGTGGGGCGTCGCCGCCACCCGCCTGCAGCTCGAGATAACGGAGTCGTTCCTCGTCTCGCACCCCGATCGCGCCATCCGCCTGATCGAGCAGTTGCGCCAATCCGGCATCATCATCGCCCTCGACGATTTCGGCACCGGCTATTCGTCCATCGGCTACCTGAAGCAGTTCCGTTTCGACCGCGTGAAACTCGATCGCTCGCTGGTTGCCGATATCGACAGCGACCCGGTGCAGGCGGCGCTGGTCGAGTCCACCATGATCTATGCCTACGCCATGAACCTCGCCGTTACCGCCGAGGGCGTCGAGCGCCGCGAGGAAGCAGCGTTGTTGTCGCGCCTCGGCTGCCGCGAGTTCCAGGGCTACCTGTTCGCCCGCCCGCTACGGCTGGCACAGCTTCAGCGGCTGCTCGGCGAGCAGGTGCTGCTGAAGGCGAGCTAAGCAGCGGCCTTCTGGCAATCGGCGCAGCGTCCACGCAGTTCGATCGTCGTCCGTTCCAGCGCGAACCCGGTCTCCTTGGCCCACGCTCCCAGCCGCGATGTCACCTCGGCATCGGCGAACTCATCCACTCGCCCGCAGCCCGAGCAGATGGCGAACGCCGCTGTGCCGCTGGCCCGCCCGTGGCAATCGGCATCGGCGCAGCAGACGAACGCATTGAGCGATTCCAGCCGGTGCGCCAGCCCGTGCTCGATCAGCTTTTCCAGCGCCCGGTACACCTGCAGCGGCGCCCGCAACCCATCGTCACGCAACCGGTCGAGAATGTCGTAGGCCGATAGAGGTGCATCGGCGTGGTTGAGCGTCTTCAGCACCAGTTCCTGGTTGCGCGTCAGGTCGCGCGGCCGTTCGTGGTGGTGGGCTTCGTGGCTATGGGCCATCGGTCAGGCCTCCCGTCTGGCGCGCCAGAGCTGCACCGGCAGCGCGATGGAAATGAGGAACAGCACAAGCGCCGCGACGACGATCGACGGCCCGCTCGGCGTATCGAAGCGCAGCGAGCCGAATAGCCCGCCCGCCACCGCCAGCGCCCCGATCACCGCTGAAATCACCGCCATCTGCTCGGGTGTCGAACTCAACCGCCGCGCCGTCGCCGCCGGGATGATCAGCAGCGCCGTGATCAGCAGCACGCCGACGATCTTCATCGCGATGGCGATCACGCAGGCGAGCAGCAGCATCAGGATCACCCGCGTCACCTCGGGCCGCATCCCCTCCGCTTCCGCCACCTCGGCATTCACCGTCGCCGCCAACAGCGGCCGCCACATGCCAACCAGCAGCGCCAGGATGACCACGCCGCCAATGGTGATGACCGCGATATCGGTCACCGAAACCGCGAGGATGTCGCCAAACAGGAAGCCCATCAGGTCGACCCGGATCCAGCTCATGAACGCCACCATCACCAGCCCGATGGCCAGCGTCGAATGGCTGAGAATGCCGAGCAGCGCATCGGTGGAAAGCGCGTTGCGCCGTTGCAACAGCAGCAAAGCGCCGGCCACCGCTACCGCCACCACGAACACCCCGAACGTCAGGTTGATGTCGAACAGGAAGCTCAGTGCCACGCCCAGCAGCGCCGAGTGCGCCATGGTATCGCCGAAATACGACATCCGCCGCCACACGATGAAGCAGCCGAGCGGCCCCGTCACCAGCGAGAGCGCAATGCCGGCGATCAGCGCGCGGGTGAAGAAGTCGTCAAGCATGATCGTGCCCTTCATGCTCGTGCACGTGCTCGTGCGCGTCGACAATCCGCCCGTCCGCCTCCTGCACCCGCCCATCCGGCAGATGCGTATGGTCGTGATGGTGCTGGTACACCGCCAGCGCCGAGGCCGCGCGGGCACCGAACAGGCTCAGATATTCCGGGCTCCGCGCCACCGATTCCGGCGTACCGCGGCAGCAAACGTGGCCATTGAGGCAGATCACCGTATCGGTCGCCGCCATCACCACATGCAGGTCGTGGCTGATCAGCAGGATACCGCAGCCGGTCTCGTCGCGGATCCGCCCGATCAGGTCGTACATCGCCACCTCGCCGGAAAAATCGACGCCCTGCACTGGCTCGTCCAGCACCAGCAGGTCAGGCTTGCGGATCATCGCCCGCGCCAGCAGCGCGCGCTGGAATTCACCACCCGACAGATGCTGCACCTCGGCATTGCCCAGGTGCGCGACACCGGTCGCTGCCAGTGCCACATCGATCTCGCTCTTGGGATAGCTGCCGGTCAGCGTCATCAGCCGCCGTACCGTCAGCGGCATGGTCCAGTCGATCGAAAGCTTCTGCGGCACGTAGCCGATCTTCAGCCCGGCCTTGCGCGACACCGTCCCGGCATCCGCCTTCAGCACCCCGGTCACCAGCTTCGCGGTGGTCGATTTGCCCGAGCCATTAGGCCCGATCAGTGTCACGATCTCGCGCTGGCGAATGCTGAGATCGACCCCTTCGACCAGCCAGCGCCCGTCGCGCCTGACCCCGGCGCCGGCTACATCCACCAGCACCTCGTGCCCGCTCCGCGCATCCATGAAATTCACGATTCCGTCTCTTGCTGACGTTCTACCATTACGTTATAGCGTAACACATCGAAAGCGTAATGTCATAACATATCAAGCTTCCGAACTGCGTACCAAACAGAGGTCTTCCCGATGCAGAAACCGTTCCTTCTGGCGCTCGCTGCTGCGCTGAGCTGGTCATCCGTAGCGCTGGCCGAGGTGCCCAACGTGGTCGCCACGGTGAAGCCGCTGCACGCGCTTGTCGCCGCGGTGATGGGAGACCTCGGCACCCCGGCGCTCATCGTCAAGGGCGCCGCCTCGCCCCACACCTACAGCCTGAAACCCTCCGACGCGCAGGCCCTGCAATCCGCCAACCTGGTATTCTGGACCGGCCACGGCCTCGAACTCTTCCTCGAGGATTCGATCGGCACGCTCGCTCCTAAGGCCACCATCGTCGAGCTCAGCGACGCCCCCGGCATCGAGCTGCTGGCGCCGCGCGAAAGCGGCACGTTCGAGGAGCATGCCGACGGCGATCATGCGCCTGCCGCTGAGGGCCATGGGCATGGCGAAGAGACCGACATGCACTTCTTCCTCGACCCAGCCAACGCTGAGAAGATGGTCGCGACTATCGCCGATAGCCTCGCCGCCGCCGATCCCGAACATGCCGGCACCTACCGCGCCAACGCCGTCAAGGAGACCGCCGATCTCGCCGCGCTGATCGCCGAGACCGAAGCCAGCCTGGCCCCGATCAAGGACCGCCCCTTCGTCGTCTTCCACGACGCCTACCAGTATTTCGAGAACCGCTTCGGCCTCAACGTCGCGGGCTCGATCACCGTCAGCCCGGAAGTCAGCCCCGGCGCCGATCGCATCAATGAGATCCGCAATAAGCTCAAGACCCTCGACGCCGCCTGCGTCTTCGCCGAACCGCAGTTCGACCCCCGGATCGTGAACGTCCTCACCGAAGGCACCACGGCCAAGCAGGGCGTGCTTGATCCCGAAGGCGCCAACCTCGACGAAGGCCCCGGCCTTTACCGCAAGCTGATCGAAAACCTCGCCACCAGCCTCAAGGCCTGCCTCACGCAGTAGGCGTCCCTTCCGCACACGCCTAGCAGCGCGCGCCGCCCGGCGCGCGGACCCTTCCGCTCGCCTGAAAATCCACAAGGAGCATGCCAATGCCGCCACTACTCCACCGCCTCATCCTGCCCGCCATTGCCTTGTCGTTGAGCGCCGTGCCCGCCTGGGCCGAGGAGGAAGCCACCCTCTGGCGCCTGTTCATCGCCGATCATGGAAAGCCGCTCGTCACCGCCATCGATCTTGGCACCGACGCCGTTGCGGGCAGCTTCGAGCTCGCCAGCCCCGCCAGCCTCTACGTCACCCCGAGCAAGGCCGGCGTCTTCGCCGTGCAGGGTGAAGCCGACCGTGTCTCCGCCATCGCGTCAGGCATCTTGCTCGGCGACCACGGCGATCACGCCGACCTCGAAGTCACCCCGCCAAAACTGCTCGACCCCACCATCTCTGGCGACAAGCCGGTGCATTTCGTCGAGCACCACGGCGACATCGCCATCTTCTTCGATGGCGAAGGCGTCACGCGCCTCGTGTCCGAGAAGGATTGGCTCGCCGGCAAAGCCACCACCCGCGACATCAAGATCGCCGCGCCGCACCACGGCGTCGCCGCCCAGCTCGGCGACTTCACCCTGATCTCGCGCCCCAACGCCGAGGATCCCAAGGCCCTCCCCATCGGCATCGACGTCTACGGCCCCGATGGCGACCACGTCGGCGATCTCCACGCCTGCCCGGACCTCCACGGCGAAGCTAGCTCCGGCGATACCCTCGCCATCGCCTGCGCCGCTGGCCTGCTGCTGGTGACCGAGGCCAAGGACGGTCCGAAGCTCGAGCTGTTGCCCTATTCGGCGAGTCTGCCCGCAGGCAAATCCACCACGCTCTTGGGCGGCGTCGCCATGCAATACTGGCTCGGCAACTACGGCGCCGACAAAGTCGCGATCATCGATCCCTCTGCGGCCGAGCCCTTCCGCCTGGTCGATCTGCCGAGCCGCCGTGTGCACTTCGTCATCGACCCGCAACGAGTGAAGTTCGCCTACATCTTCACCGAAGACGGCACGTTGCACCGTCTCGACGTGGTCTCCGGCGCCATCGACGAGACCCTGAAGCTCACCCAGCCCTATTCGATGGATGGCGAATGGAGCCTGCCGCGGCCCCGCCTCGCCGTCGCCGGCAACCACATCGCCGTCACCGACCCGCTCGCTGGCCTCGTCCACCTCGTCGATGCCGAAAGCTTCACCCTGGCGCGCGACATCCCCGTGGCCGGCACCCCCTACAACATCGTCGCCGTTGGCGGCTCAGGCCACACGCACGACTAGCCCGGGAGGACCCTCCATGAAGCGCCTCCCCGTCACCGTCCTCTCCGGCTTTCTCGGCGCCGGCAAGACGACGCTGCTGAACCACATCCTCAACAATCGTGAGGGCCGCCGTGTGGCCCTCATCGTCAACGACATGAGCGAGGTGAATATCGACGCCACGCTGGTTCGCGAAGGCGGCGCCGAGCTGTCGCGCGCCGATGAACAACTGGTCGAAATGTCCAACGGCTGCATCTGCTGCACGCTGCGTGGCGACCTGCTGGCCGGGGTCCGTAAGCTCGCCGAGGCGGACCGCTTCGATTACCTGCTGATCGAGTCGACAGGCATCTCCGAACCGCTTCCGGTTGCCGCCACCTTCGAGTTCCGCGATCCCGCCGGCCACAGCCTCAGCGACATCACCGACCTCGACACCATGGTCACCGTCGTCGACGCGGCCAACCTCCTCGCCAATTTCGGCTCGTCCGATCCACTGGCCGCGCGGGGTGAAACGCTCGGACCGGCTGACGAGCGCAGTCTCGTCCATCTGCTCGCCGACCAGATCGAGTTCGCCGACGTCATCGTGCTCAACAAGATCTCGACCGCCACACCCGAAGCCCTGCTGGCTGCCCGCCGC
This sequence comes from Devosia sp., assembly GCA_046596525.1. Taxonomy (GTDB): domain Bacteria; phylum Pseudomonadota; class Alphaproteobacteria; order Rhizobiales; family Devosiaceae; genus Devosia_A. The sequence goes on from JBKJMF010000352.1 coordinate 23,290, forward strand.
ATCGTCCGCGCCCTCAATGCCGATGCGCGGATCGTCGAAACCGATTTCGGTCGCGTCGCGCTCGATGAGGTGCTCGGCACCGGCCGCTTCGATTTCGATCGGGCCGAGCAACACCCGCTCTGGTTCAAGGAGCTCAACGGCTTCTCGGACCACGTGCCCGAAACGCTGGAATATGGCATCCGCTCGTTCGTCTACCGCGCGCGACGGCCCTTCAACCCGGCGCTTTTCGCCAGGTTCGCCGAGCGCGCCCGTCCCGGCGTCATCCGCGCCAAAGGCTTCTTCTGGCTCGCGACGCGTCCGCACTATGTCGGCGAGCTCAGCCAGGCCGGCCCGCTGCTGGAAACCGGCCGCCGCGGCCTGTGGTGGGCCGCCGTGCCGCGCACCCGCTGGCCCGACGATCCGCAATGGGAAGCGGCGATGGCTGCCTATCTCGATCCGGTATGGGGCGACCGCCGGCAGGAGCTGGTGTTCATCGGCACTGACCCGATGGATGAAGCCGGGCTGCGCCGCGACCTCGATGCCTGCCTGATCCCCGCCCGCTCGTTCGATCCGGCGCGCTGGCAGGCGCTCCCCGACCCGTTCCCGGCCTGGCCCGCCGCCTGATCGGGAACGTCTGCCGCGCCCGCGACATTCATCTCAAAAGGACTACCCCATGTACGACGTCATCATCATCGGCGGCGGCTTTGCCGGCCTTGCCGCCGCCACGCAACTCGGTCGCGCCCGCCGCAGGGTGCTGGTGCTCGATACCGGCAAGCCGCGCAACCGCTTCGCCGCCCACTCGCACGGCTTTCTGTCGCGCGATGGCGCCGCGCCCGGCGAACTGCTCGCCGAAGCCCGCCGCCAGCTCGAAACCTACGGCACGGTCGAGATCCGCAACGCCGAAGCCATCGCCGCCAGCGGTGAACTCGACGGCTTCACCCTCGAACTCGCCTCGCACCAGCAACTGCCGGCTCGCCGCCTGATCCTCGCCCACGGCGTCACCGACGACACCAGCGGCTTCCCCGGCATGGCCGAGTGCTGGGGCAAGACCGTGCTGCACTGCCCCTATTGCCACGGCTACGAAGTGTCCGATCGCCGCCTCGGCTTGATGCTGCGCGAAGGCGACATCCTCCACCTCGCCCGCTTCTTTTCCGAATGGACCAACGATCTCACCCTGTTCGCCAACGGCGCCCCGGTCGATGCCGTCGCCCGCGCCGCGTTGGCCGATCTGCGGGTGAAGCTCGTCGACGAGGCGCTGGTGCGCTTCGAGCATCAGGACGGCATGCTGAAATCCGTGGTGACTACCGCCGGCTCCGTCCCGCTCGACGCCATCTTCGCCCACGCCCCGATCCAGCTCTCCAGCAATCTCGGCATCCAGCTCGGCTGCGAGACCAAACCCGGCATGGCCGGCGACTTCTTCGTCGTCGATCACAGCCAGCAGACCACCATCCCCGGGGTCTACGCCGCCGGCGACGCAGCGCGGCCGATGCACAACATCAGCTTCGCCGTGGCCGATGGGGCAGGGGCAGGCGTCTTCGCCCACCAGTCGCTGGTCGCTACTTCAGCGGCCCCCGGAAAATGAAGAACGCCCCGGCAAAGATCAGCCCGAACCCCACCGCGTGATTCCAGGTCAGCTTCTCGCCGAGGACGAACACCGCAAAGCCGGCGAACACCGTGAGGCTGATCACCTCCTGGATGGTCTTCAGCTCCGCCGCCGTATAGGCGCCATAGCCGATGCGATTGGCGGGCACGGCCAGCCAGTATTCGACCAGCGCGATGCCCCAGCTCGCCATCACTGCCACCCACATCGCCATGCCGGGGAACTTCAAGTGCCCGTACCAGGCGATAGTCATGAAAACGTTGGAGCCGATCAGTAACAGGATCGGCATCACCGTCTGGAAGGTGAGGGACATCGGGGGCTCGAATCGGTTGGCTCAAGCTATTGATCGCCGCGCCCAGCTTCCGCCGCAAGGCCTGCCCAGACTCAACGCGTTCCGCTAGAATCGGCGGATCAAACGGAGGTCGACAATGCGCTCGTTCGTCCTGTTCCCGCTGTTGCTGCTGGCCGCTCCCGCCATGGCCGCCGACATCGCCTGCGAGGGCCCGTTCGCCGGCGACAGCTCCGAAGCCCGGTTGATCGAAACCTTCGGCACGGACAACGTTGTGACCGGCGATGTGCCCGGCCCCGAAGGCTCCACCATCCTCGCCACGACCGTCTTCCCCAACGATCCCGCCAAGACCATGGAGTTCGGCTGGTGGGACGAGGAAAAGCACGAGCGCATTGCCTATTTCACCGTACCGCGGGGTGATACCGCGCCGGGCGGACTGAAGCAGGGCCTCACCGTCAAGGAAGTCGAGGCGTTGAATGGCGGCCCCTTCCAGATGTACGGCTTCTTCTGGGATTACGGCGGCAGCGCCGGCTTCGAAGGCGGCAAGCTCGGCGCCGCGCCGGGCGGCTGCATCGTCTCCGCCCGCTTCGCCGTCGGCGACTATCCGGCCGATCTCAATGTCGATGCCATCTCGGGCGACACGCAGATCTCGTCATCCGAGCCGCTGCTCGAAAAGGTCGATGCCCGCGTCGACACCATCACCGTCGGCTATCCCGATTCCGCAGCGACGGAAGATTGACCGCGGCCCCTCTCGCGGCGTAACCATAGCCCCACGTTGGTTCCTCGGACCCGTTCGGGCGAGGGGATCAAAAGGGAACACGGTGCGGCGTACCCATCAGGGACCAAATCCGTGGCTGCCCCCGCAACTGTAAGCGGCGAGTGCCCTCCGAATGCCACTGGCGATGCCGGGAAGGTGGGGGGACACGACGACCCGTGAGCCAGGAGACCTGCCAGCGTGCAACCGGGCGAAGAGCCCATTTTCATCCGCACGGAGGGTGCAGGCATATGAATACTCAGGTCCAGACGGCGTCCGTCGCCAGTCTTTCTGTCTCGCAGCGGCTCATCGCAGGTGTGCTGGCATTGTTTATCGGCTTCGTCCTCGTCGGCGGCGTCGGTTTTGCCAGCGATATGGCCATCCACAATGGCGCGCACGACACGCGCCATGCCTTCGGCTTCCCCTGCCACTAAGCACAGCGCGGAGCGTGTTCAGGAAAAGTCGCTTGCGCTTTTCCGGTTCGAACGCGCGACCACACAGAAAGCGACATCGATGAAACTCTTCCAGCGAATCTACTTCGCTGCGGTCCTTTCTGGACTCGCAGCCGGCTTGGCCATGAGCGCCGTGCAGCAATGGCGCGTCGCGCCACTGATCCTCGCCGCCGAGGTCTATGAAAACGCCGCCCCCGCCGAGGCAGCCCCCACCGAGCACACTGACGACGCGGGGACCCCAGCGCATTCCCACGAGGAAGCCGACCCCGCCCATGAGCACGACGAAAACGCCTGGGCGCCGCAGGATGGCGCCGAGCGTATCGGCTACACGGTGCTCGCCAACCTCCTCGGCAGCATTGGTTTCGCCTTCCTCCTCGCCGCCGTCTCTGTCCTCTCCGGCATCGAAATCACCGCCCGCAACGGCGTGATCTGGGGCCTCGGCGGCTTCATCGCCCTGCAGCTCGCCCCCGCCTTCGGCCTGCCGCCCGAGCTCCCCGGCATGCCCGCCGCCGATCTCGTCGCCCGCCAGGTCTGGTGGGTGGGTACCGCGCTCGCCACCGGCGCCGGCATGCTGGCCATCGCCAAGCTCCGCAACTGGACCGGCATCGTCATCGCCGCCGTCCTCATCCTCGCGCCGCACGTCATCGGTGCCCCCCAGCTCGCCGGCGAACACGCCAGCGCCGTGCCGGCCAACCTCGCCACCGCCTTCGCTTCGGCGACGCTCGCCACCGGCGCGCTGTTCTGGTTGATCGTCGGCCCGCTCCTCGGCTGGCTCAACGAGCGTTTCGCCAAGTC
>JBKJMF010000386.1:0-2526 GCA_046596525.1 Devosia sp.
AAGGACGGGCTCCATGTTTTCGTGGTGAAAACCGAAACCCGGGACGCAGCTATGGTGGCGGACATCGTTCCCGTCCCTTCGCCGGCATTACCCGGATCAGGTTCAAAGGGTTCAGCCACACCGGCTATCTCAGACCATGCCTCTTTCGAAACACGGACTCCCCTCGGACGGCGCGAAAAGAACGGAACTTGGCGCCTCTGTCAAGACGCTTCCAAGGCGACGCCGCCTGGCGCTCGCTGTGCTGACGGTGGCATCCGTGGGACAGAGAATGCCGACCGAAGTTGGGCGGACTCTGCGCTGCTGGAACACGTGGTGCGATTGGCTCAAACACCGCCCTGGCTAGGCCGTTCCGGTATGGACAATTCACGTTTTATTTCAAAGCATTAGAATTTCTCCTCGAACGGTGCGTCGCCCGACGTTGGCGCCCGATATCGGCTCAGACGATTTCGCAGCAGACTACATCCACCGCCACGCAGTCGGCTGCTTGGTCTAGAATCACGGCGACAGCAGAATGACTCGCAATTTCCGAGTCTCAATTCGTATCTGTTCGCCGTCGACCGCACCACCAGAGCACGATCCGCTGGGCAAAATGGGCAATCGGACGGCATTCTGAACTGCCTAGTTGCGCGGCTCGGTTGCGCCACTGCGCCGGCTTCGCACGCCATGAGCCGATGTTGGCATGACGCAGCGGTCCCGGCCGAGAACTGCCAATCGCGATCATGGTTCCGCGGAGATCGTTTTCCGCCATGCTGGCAACCGCGTCGACGAGTACCTTCACGGCCTGAACAGCCGGGCCTTCTACCAACATCCCGCATTCGAAGTTAGATGCCTTGGAGCGCCTGAGCAGGTTGGCCGATCCGACGCCGACGTAGGCACTGCCGACGACTGGCTCCTCCGGGAGGGGCCCAGCGATCACTGCCCCACGGTAGGTGATATCCGATTGAACTGATGGTTCCGAACGCGACCCAAGGCGGTGTTCGGCCGGGCCCGCTGGCCATCGACCCAAACACGATTGCCGCTCACGTCCAGATATTATAATAGCATTGGCGCGGGGCTGGAGGAGTCGTGCCAATGCAGGTCGATATGAGGGGGCAGGTGGCCTTGGTCACCGGCGCCGCGGGGACGATCGGGCGCGCCATCGCGAGGCGGCTCAGCGATAACGGCGCCAGCGTCGTCGTCGCCGACATCAACCGCGAGGGCGCCGAGGCTTATGCCGCCGAGTTGCCCGATGCATTGGCCGCGGTCATCGACATCTCCAGCAAGGACTCCACCGAAGCCGGCGTAGCCGAAGCCATGGTGCGCTTCGGACGTCTCGACATCCTCGTCAATAATGCCGGAGTCAACAGCTTCGTTCACCGGGTCAACATCGACACCTTTCCGCTCGAAGAGTGGGAGCGAATTACCCGCATCGACCTCGACGGGCTCTACCTGATGAGCCATGCGGCATTGCAGCCCATTGTGAAGCAGGGCGAAGGCGGGCGGATCGTCAACATCGCCTCGGTGGTCGGGCTCGCCGCGATGCGGCTGCAGAGTCCATTCGTCGCGGCCAAGGCCGCGATCATCCATATGACGCGCTCGATGGCGCTGGAACTGGGCCCGCAGGGCATCCTCACCAACGCGATCGCGCCGGGCTCCATCATGAGCGAGGGCACGCGCTCGCTGTTCTATGGCGCCGACGGCAAGTTCGCCGGGCGCACCGCCGAATTCATGCAGCATTTGCCGCTCGGCCGCCCCGGCACCGCCGAGGAGATCGCCGAGGCGGTGCTGTTCTTGGCCTCCCCGCGTGCCAGCTACATCAACGGCCAGGTGCTGGCCGTCGATGGCGGCTGGACCGCCGGCTACATGATGTGAGGCTGGCCATGCGGATCGACCTCCAGAGCACATTCGTCGAATTGCGCGGGGAACAAAACCTGGTTGCCGCGGCAGCGCTCGACGCGCTGGAGGCCAACGGCGCGATGATCGACGCCGTCGCACGACTGCCCGACATCCTCCTCCTGTCCCTGCCCTTGCTGCCGGTCGCGGGCCTCGACCCGGCCCCACTGCTGCAAGCGGCGCGGACCACAGGCGACGCCATGTTCGCGCGTGGCAGCGGGCGCATCCTGTTCCTCGTTTCGGCGGCCGCAGGCATGCCGATGCGGCGGCATCCGGAGTTCTCGGTGGCGATGGCCGGGGTGTTGGCAACGGTGCGGACGATGGCCATGCAGCTCGGGCCCAAGGTTCTGGTGAACGCCGTCGGCGTCGGCGCGGTCGGTGAGCCGCTGGTGGCGGGTGATGCGGCGATGCTCGGGCATGCTTCGGTGAAGCGGCCCGGTTCGGTGGCGGAAGTCACGGACACCGTGCTGTTCTTCTGTGACCCGCTCAACACCTACACGACGGGGCAAATGCTGTCGGTCGATGGCGGATGGAGCGCTGGCTATGGCCGCAGTTTCTGAGCATCTCGAACCCCGCGCCGGGCGGCTGGCGGTCGACCTGGCCCCGGCCATCGGCGGCAGCATCGCGAGCTTCCGGATCGACGGCATCGGTGTG
>JBKJMF010000625.1:0-20031 GCA_046596525.1 Devosia sp.
GCGGCGTCCATCGTCTCTGACACCATACCGGGAACCGTGGGGCGACGTATTGCGTCTGTCGCCTGCTATTGACCGAGGAACCAGACAGATGGACGCCAGCGCCAAGCCGCAGCACGCCAAGCTCGTCTCTGAAATCACCCGCCCCAGCCGCGAACAGGCCGAGGAAGCCGTTCGCACGCTTATCGCCTGGGCCGGCGACGATCCGGGCCGCGAGGGGCTGCTCGACACCCCGCACCGGGTCACCGACGCCTACGGCGAGTTCTTCGGTGGCTACCACCAGAGTGCGCGTGAGATACTGCAGACGACGTTCAAGGACGTCGGCGGCTACGACGATGTGGTGCTGGTGCGCGATATCCCGTTCTCATCGCATTGCGAGCACCACATGGTGCCGTTCTTCGGCAAGGTGCACATCGCCTACCTGCCGCATGACGGGGTGGTGGGGCTGTCGAAGCTCGCCCGGCTGGTGGAGGTCTATGCCCGCCGGCTCCAGGTGCAGGAGAACATGACGGCGCAGATCATCGATGCGGTGAACGAGCACCTCAATCCGCGCGGCGCCGCCGTGATGATCGGGGCCGAGCACATGTGCATGTCGATGCGCGGCGTCCGTGCCCACGGCGCGCTGACCATCACGCAGCGCTTCACCGGCGTGTTCGCCGAGGATCGCAACGAGCAGGACCGCTTCTTCGCCATGGTCGGCAAGCGCTGATACGCCAACCGCAATTGCGATCAAGTCTGGTGTAGGCTGGCGGGCATAGGGTGAACCCATGTCCGCAGTCGCCAAGACCATCTGGATGATCGAATCGCGCTTCGGCGTGCCGCTGACGCTCGCGGAGATGGCGGTGCACGCCGGCGTCTCGCGCTATCACCTGTCGCGAATCTTCCCCGAGGCCACCGGCTACTCGATTTCGGCATATCTGCGCGGCCGGCGGCTGTCCGAGGCGGCCAAGGCGCTGGCCGGCGGCGCACCGAATGTTCTCAGCGTCGCGCTTGATGCCGGGTATGGCTCGCACGAGGCCTTCACCCGGGCCTTTCGGGCGCTGATGGGACTGACGCCGCACGAGGTAAAGCGGCGGCGATCGATCGCTGGCCTGCCGCTCGTCCAGCCGCTGCCGATGGACCTCGCAGCCGAGATCAAGCTGTCCGAACCGCGCATCGAGAACCGCCCCGCCTTCCACGTCGCCGGCCTGATGGATCGGCACCCACTCGATCAGACTACCGTCGCCGTGGGAACCTCGATCCCCGCACAGTGGCAGCGTTTCGGCGACTATGTCGGCAATGTTCCGGGCGCGGTGCCTGGCGCTACCTACGGCCTTTGCGGTTCATTCTTTCCGGACGAAGGCGTGTTCGAATACATGTCCGGCATGGAAGTCAGCGAGACGGCCGAACTGCCGCGCGAGTTCAAGCTGATCACCGTCCCGGCGCAACGGTATGCGCGGCTGGCGCACCGCGGACACATCACCACGATCCGCTCGACCATCGGGACGATCTTCGAGCAGTGGTTGCCCACCTCCGGCTACCGGCAGAAGCAGGCACCCTGGAGCTTCATCGAGTACTACGGCCGCGATTTCAACGAGCGGACCGGCCTCGGCACCGTCGAAATCTGGATCGCGCTCGAAGAGTGAGGCGGTGGATTGAGCCGAACCGGGGGGCGCGGTAGAACCCGCCCATGAGCACCCCTTTCGCCGACCCCAGCACCCTCAGCCATGCCGACCTCGAGGAAGGCACGGTTTTTGCGCCGAAGTTCGACGCGCACGGCCTCGTCACCGCGGTGGCGCAGGAGGCCGGCAGCAACCGCGTGCTGATGGTGGCACACATGAACGCCGAGGCGCTGCGCCTGACGCTGGAGACCGGCGAGGCGCACTACTACTCGCGCTCGCGCCAGAAGCTGTGGAAGAAGGGCGAGAGCTCCGGCGAGATCCAGAAGCTCATCGAGATGCGCACCGACTGCGATCAGGACGTCGTGCTGATGCTGGTCGAGCAGACCGGCCGCGGCGCCGCCTGCCACACGGGCCGCAAGAGCTGCTTCTACCGCATCGTCGTGGACGGCTCGACGCTTCGCCAGAGCGGCGAGCCCCGGCTGTTCGACCCGGCCGAGGTCTACAAGCCTCAGTAGTGCGGCGGCGGCGGCTCGACACCCGGCGTCAGCGCCGGGTGGGATTCGACGTCGCGCAGCTGCGCGCCGAGATTGTGCAGGTCGCGCTTCAGCGCCTCGATTTGTTTGAAGTGCTCGGCGAGGGCCGCGTTCAGTTCCTCGATGGACTGATCCTGAAAAGCGATCCGCGTCTCCAGCGTCACGATTCGCTCGGTGAGTTCTGGGCTGTCGCTCATGTCGTTTTCTCCTGCGGGCGGCGTTCGAACAGCGGCGTAAGGAACAGGCCGACGAGGAAGCCGCCCAGATGGGCCTGCCAGGCGATGCCGATGGACTGCCCGATCAAGAGCGGCAGGAACGGCACCGCAGCGTTGAGAACCAGCCATATAGCAATGAAGAAGGCAGCACGCTGGTTGCGTGCCAACTCGCCGAGCGTTGCCATGCGGCGGCCCATAACGCGCTGTTCGCCGGTTTCCGGATCGCGAGCGACCATCACCGGCTGGAACATGAAGCGGCAGGCCACCCCGGTCAGCCCGGCGACGCCGCCCGATGCCCCGATCAGCACCTGCACCTCCGGCAACGTCGTCGCGGCGAAGGCAGCCGCACCGGCCGCGGCCGTCACGAGGAAGAGAATCACTGTCGCCCGCGCGCCGTAGCGACGGGCCACCGGGGTGCCGAAAATGGCCAACCAGGCGCAATTGATTAAAAGGTGCTCCCATCCCGCATGCAAAAAGGCGTGCGTGAAGGGTGTCCAGAGCAGCGGTATCCACCCCCCTTCGAACTCGGCGGAAGCGATGGCGCGGACCGGGATGAAGGCCAGCCAGTAGATCAACTGGAGGTCCCCGTCTTCGTTAAGAACGAAGGTTCTAGCGAGGTGTACGGCCAACATCAGGCCCAGTAGCGCAGTCACCACGCCGGGTAGTAGGATGGCCGGTTGATGGGCCCCAGGTCCTTGCGTTTGCTGGCTTTTTTGCTCGTCAGACATGAAGACTCCCGGTTTTCCGGGCTTTGTAGCCCAATCCCCCGACTTATCCACACGGGCCCGCCGCATTAACCCTAACAATTGTTTAAGGGCGATTTCCGCCCCCGGTTTTGCCAGTGTTGTTTCCGGCGGCGTCATCCCTCCCCGGGATCGAATGCTGGGGTTTGGGAACACGGGTACGTTTATGCAGAAAGCCAGCACCAAGGCGCTCTTCGACTATTGGAATGCGTTGCGTGGCTCGCGTAGTGCGCCCGACCGGCGCGACATCGACCCTACCCGCATCCGCACCGCGCTGGCCAATACCTTCATTCTCGAGCTCAACGATTCCAACGAGTTCGACTTCCGCCTCGCCGGCTCGCATCTCTGCTCGGCCTATGCCCGCGAGCTGAAAGGCCGCTCCTTTTCGCGTCTGTGGCACGAACGTGACCGCGACGCTATCGACACCCTGGTCCGCGCCGTCACCGAGGATCATGCGGTTGCCCTCGTCACGTTCCAGGGCACGACGGCGGTGCACACGCGCCTGTCGGTCGAGACTATCCTCCTGCCGCTGCGTCACAACGGCTCCACCCAGGCCCGTCTGCTCGGCGCCATGACGGCAATCGACGAGCCTTACTGGTTCGGCGTGCAGCCGATCCTCGAGCAGCGCATCACCGGCCTGCGCCTGATCTGGCCGGACGACGTGTCGCTGGCCGATATGTCGGCGGAAATGGCCACTGCGATGCCGGCCGAGGACCTGGTCTTTGCCAGCGGCGGCGCTTCCGTCCCTACCCCGATGAGCGCGACGGTTTTCGGCCGCACGGCCCGCCGATACGCCCATCTGGCGGTAATTGACGGCGGCCGGCGCTAAAAAACGCCGGTTCCGGGCATTCCGCGCCCCAAGCCTTACCTTCGGTTAACCAAGAGTGGACTAGCTTAGGCCAATCAATCGCTTGGCCCCGGCAGGTCCCTGATGCTTACCGAAAACGCCCGTTCAGCGCGACCTGCCCGCTCCTACGCGCAGATGCCACGCTTTCAGCGCGTGAAGGTCTCGCTGCTCGGCCGCTACATGCTCACCGACCGCCGCGAATTCCCTTGCCAGGTGCTCGAGATGTCGCCCGGCGACACGGTGGTCATCGCCCCGATCGCCGGCACCACGGGTGAGCGCGTCATCGCCTACATCGATCATCTCGGCCGCATCGAGGGCGACATCACCGATGTCATCGACGGCGGCTTCAAGATGGACATCGTGGCGACGCCGCGGAAGCGCGACAAGATGGCGGCGCAGCTGACCTGGCTCGCCAACAAGGATCTGCTCAACCTGCCGGAAGACCGGCGGCACGAGCGCGTGGTGCCGGACAACCGCCACTCGACGGTCGTCCTCGACGATGGCCGCCGCTACAACTGCAAGATCATCGACATCTCGCTCTCGGGCGCCGCCATCGAACTCGCGGTCCGTCCCGCCATGGGCACCCCGGTGACCCTGGGCCGTATGCGCGCCCGCGTCGTCCGCCACTTCGGCGACGGCGTCGCGGTCGAGTTCGTCTCAGCCCAGGAAATGCTGAACGTCGTCCAGCAGAACCTGCGGGTCAACTGAGTCCGGTGCTCTAGGGAGCCTGGAGCAACGAGCGAAGACTCCGCTCAAAGTCGCCAGCAAACTTCGCATTGCCGGCGGCGGAGAGGTGGGTTGCGTCCATGAACATGATCTGCTCACCCTCGACATAGACGCACTTGTCCTGATGGCAGAAGTACGGGACTGGACGGAACAGTTCCACATTGCCGACGACATTCGCGAACGCATCCGACACGACGTGGTCCCGCTTCATTGTACCTGCAGCCGCTTGAACGAAGCACGGTGTCGAGTTGCGATTCTGGATGGCTGATCGCTCCATGCAGGCCGCCGGGTCCTTTTCTGGCTTGGGGAACGCGCCTACGAGCAACACAGCAAGACCATGCGCGTTCAGGTTGGCAACCGTCTCGGCGATATTCGACCGGAACCGCTCAGCGGAAACCTGGACTGTCGGGTAGTCGCCACCAGCGCTCAGCAGCGGGTCGCCGGTCGCGTATCCGTCCCACGCGGCGGAGATGATAACGGCTCTGGCTTCGGGACTTGCGAGGATCGTCGCGAGCGCAGCGGAATTGAATTCAGTGCAGGAGGCGGTCATCACGCCGGATGGAAGGATCGTGAGGCCGGGCAAAGCTGCGCAACCGGCACGCGTGACCTGCCTCCAGCCGAAGCGACTGTCCCTTGCGACGATGCCCTGCAGGAGCGGTGCAAGGTGCGCGGCTTCCGAATCTCCCCAGAGCACTACCGAATAGTCCCGATTTCCAAAGACGCAGTCGGTTGCGCTCGGCACCTCGCCCCCACGCGCAAGGCAGGGGGGTTGGACTGGAACTCAGCAGCCTCGGCTAGCGTCGCCGCAACCAAGGTGGGACGGCGCTGCCGCGAAAGGGATAGCCGCCGGTGATCCATATTGATCCGGCAAAGGCGAACAACACGGCGGCGGTTGCGCCACTGAAGGCCACCAGGGCTTTCCGACCGATAGTCGAGCGACGGCGGAACGGCGTCTCGATGAACAGGTAGGTTGTCCAGGAAAGGACTATGGAGGCAACGATCAGGGCCGCGACGGCCAAGCCCCCCAACTCCCATTCTGCTGTGTAGTAGCGGAAGAACGAGACGAGCGGCCAATGCCACAGGTACAACGAATAGGAGATCAACCCCAAACCGACGATGGGTGGCAGGCTCAGAATCCGGGTGACCAGTGCCGATCCGCTTCCGCCGGAGTAGATCAGAGCGGCAGCGCCTAGACATGGCAAGACAGTCCACCAGCCTGGATAGGGCGTCGTCTCGTCGATGACCAAGACTGGAACGAGCACCGCAAGCAAACCGACGGCCGCCAGTGACTCTCGAGCTATTCGGGACCGCAACTCCGGCACACGGACGAGGGCCAGGGTTGCGCCGATACCGAGCTCCCACGCGCGGCCCAGTAGCAGGAAGAATGTCGCTTTCGGAAAGAGCGGCGTCACGTAGATCGCGAAAGCCAGTGACGCCAGCGACAGAGCGAGGACGACCGGTACCAATGCGCGCTTATAGACCTTCACGATCAAAACGATCAGTAGCGGAAAGAACAGATAGAACTGCTCCTCGACGCCGAGCGACCAAGTGTGGAGCAGCGGCGAAAACTGCGTGGAGAAATAGTCCGTGGTCGAAATGAAAAAGTAGATGTTCGACGCGAAGGCGATGGTCGCGATCGCTGCACGCCCGATGTTGCGATAATCGATGCTGCTCGCCAGAAGGTGCCCGGCTATCATCACGCAGGCCAGCACCACAAACAGGGCTGGAAGTATTCTGCGCGCACGTCGCTCGTAGAACGCGACGATCGAGAACTCACCATGTTCGATCTCACGACGAACGATCGCTGCGATCAGAAAGCCGGAGATAACGAAGAAGACGTCGACGCCGATATAGCCGCCGGCGAACCCCGGGACGCCGAAATGGCAAAGGACAACAACTCCGACGGCCAAGGCACGCATGCCGTCAATGTCGGGCCGATAGGATACGCCACGCGCAATGCTCATCGACAGACAGTGTCGAGAGAAAGCTCACTGGTGGGCAAGGGCTTTCAAGACAATCAACGAGCGCGTGGTTGGCGCCGCTAGTGCCGCGAGGCTGTCTCGGACGCCGTTGGCAGTCATCATCAGGCGCTTCGCCATACCTAACGAGTCATCACCGGGACCGTTCCAATTCGCATAAAAACTAGCTTGCAGTTTTTCGTTCGGGGCAATTTGACCCGGGCATCGTGGCTTCCGTCAGGGGGCAACCACGATGTCGAAGTTCAAAGGGTTCATTGCAGCGGCGATCGCAGTCGGGATGGCGGCGTTCATTCTCGCCATGCCGGCCAGGGCCGACCAAGTGGATTTCACCAACCCGGCCTTCGCCCCCGCAGGCGGCATCACCAGCATTCCGGTGGGCGCTTCCGAGTTCTGCAAGGCACATCGCGGCGAGTGCAAGGCCAACCCGCACTCCGTCGGCGCCATGGGCCTCACCGAGGCGCGGTGGAACGAACTGGTGCATATCAACAACGTGATCAACGCCGGCGTCGTCGCCGTGACCGACGAAGACTACTATCAAGTCGCCGAGTATTGGGCCTACCCCGACGGCTACGGCGACTGCGAGGACTTCGCACTGGCCAAGCGCAAGGCGCTGATCGAAGCCGGCTGGAACCCGTCCACGCTGCTGATGACCGTGGTACGTGAGAGCAAGGGCACCGGCCATGCCGTGCTGATGGTCCGTACCGATCGCGGCGACCTGGTGCTCGACAACCAGGATGGCCGGGTGCTGCTCTGGAACGAGACGCCCTACCAGTTCCTCAAGCGCCAGTCGCAGGCCGACGCCGGCCAGTGGGTCGACCTGGTCGATCCCCGCACCACCTTCGTCGCGTCGAAGTAGTCTACGCAGTCAGCCCGAAATAGCCGCCGACGAAGATCAGGCCGGTGATGAAGGCCCACCCGAAGCCTACAAAGGCCGCTATCAGCGCCGAGCTGATCGACAACGTACCATTCCGGTCATGCTGCCAGCCCATCTGCAGCATGATGAAGGGGCCGCACACAAAGCTCATCGCGACGTGCCCGAGGCTATGTGCAAGCGTCTTGCCATCGTAGCGCAGCGCGGCCTGGGTTTTACCCAACCATTGATAGAGGTAAGTGCCCATGCCGGCGATGGACAGGCCCACCGCCATGATCAGTCCTGCCAACAGCAATTCCCTGAGCATTCACGCACCCCCCGAGCACCATCACTTAACGATTTGTTAAGCATATCCGGCGCCTATTGCCCTGTCACCTGACGCTCACAACACTGGTTAATTCACAACAATGGCCGGTCCGGCCCAGGCGCAACGACAACAGCACGAGGCGATCGGGTTCAATCTCGCCGCCATTGCGGTGATGCTCGCCCTGCTCGGGATCGGTGTCGCCTACTTGATCGACGCCGCCGGACGCAGCGCGCGCGTTCAGGCGCACCGGCTCGACACCGAGACGACGCTAACGCGCACCTTGGGTGGTCGCGAACTCGAGATTCCGTTGTCGTGGTTCCGCTACGAAGAGCAGCGCATCGAAGGGTTTGCCAAGCAGATCGACCTGCGCTTCGAACTACCCTTGGGCGTCGATGGCCACCAAGAACCGGTGGATGTGACGCTGCTGCCGCGCAGCCGGGCGCGCCCCAGCTCTGCCCTGCTCGATGGCGTCTACTTGCACCAGTTCCTGCCGGAACAGCTCAACGGCCCACCCGGGCTGGTGGGCAAGCCGCTGCGACCCGATGGGGGCTATGCCGATGAGACGGTCTGGTATGATGCGCTGTCGGCCGAGCCATTCGTGGCGAAGTGTTCGAAGCCAGTGGCGTCCGCGGCACAAGGACAGTGCCTGAGGACTGTGTATCTGGGACCGGGGGTCGCAGCGGTCTACGCGTTCCCGGAGACGGTGCTGGCGCATTGGCGGGACTTCGACGCGCAGCTGACCGCGAAGCTGGAGCAGATCGGCGCTCTGTGAGGCACCCGCGACGCGGCGCGGCGCGCCCGGGGGCCGTTACCGTAAGGACTGTCCCTAGTGGATCTCGTCCAGGTCGACGTCCAGGATAGCCATCTGGAAGTTGTACGAGCGATCGCCGTCCTCGTCGTCGACATAGATCAGGCCGAGGAATTCTTCACCCAGATACACTTCGACGCTGTCGTTCTGCTTGTTGCGCGGGCGGACGTCGATCTGCCGGTTGCCAAATTTCTGCTGCAGAAACTTCTGGAGCTTGATGATTTCGGGGTGGTTCATGGGGGCTCCTTCAAGGGCGATTTCTTGCGGGTCGATTTGGGATCGCCACAATAGGCATTGCGACCCGGCGGGCAATCCCGCGGAGTGCTTTTTCCTGCGACGAATGGCGCAAATACGGCGGAGGCGCTCAGAAAGCCAGCGGCAGAATCAGCCGGTAAGGTCCTGCACGACGCCCAGCTGATCCATCACGGACGCCGGATGCGGGGTGCCCGCCTCGCCGATGATGCGGGCCGGCACACCGGCCACGGTGACCCGCGGCGGCACTTCCTTGACCACCACCGAGCCCGCGCCGATGCGAGCGCAATCGCCGACCTTGATGTTGCCCAGCACCACCGAATGGGCGCCGATCAGCACGCCATTGCCGATCTTGGGGTGGCGGTCTTCCTCGGACTTGCCCGTACCGCCAAGGGTCACGCCCTGGAGGATCGAGACGTTATCGCCGATGGTGGCGGTCTCGCCGACGACGAACCCGGTCGCATGATCGAGCATGATGCCTTTGCCGATCCGCGCCGCCGGATTGATGTCGACCTGGAACACCGCGCTCGACCGGCTCTGCAGATAGAGCGCAAAATCCTTGCGCCCGTTCAGCCACAGCGCATGCGCAAAGCGATGCGTTTGAATGGCGTGAAAACCCTTGAAATAGAGGAAGCAATCGACCGCCTTGTGCAGCGCCGGATCGCGCTCCAGCGTCGCCGCCAGATCGGCGCGCGACTCGAGCCCGATCTCCGGCCGCGACTCGAGCGCTTCGCGGAAGGCCTGGCGGATCAGGTCGGCGGAAACGTCGGGATGGTCGAGCCGTTCGGCCAGCCGGTGCGCCAGCGCTTCCTCGAAATTGTCGTGGTTGAGCACGTTGGAGTAGAGCAGGTTGGCGAGCGAGGGTTCGCTGGCAACCACCCGCCGCGCTCCCGAAACCACCGCATCCCAGACCGGGTCCATGGCCATAATCTGGGCCGTCTTCAAATTCGTGCTCATCCGCATCTCCATCGGCGAATGCCGATATAGGACAAATCGTGCTCCGATACCAACCCTTAGCGCACAGATTGGTTCGCCGCCGCTGAACTCGCGCCGAATGGTTACTCCGCGAGCTGCCGGGCGAGGAATTCCAGTGCCGCGGCCTTGAACTGCCTGTCGCCGGTCGCGCGCATGTGATCGCGCCGCTCGATGGTGAAGGCCTCGCCGTGCGGCAACAGTTCGGCAAGGGCCGTCGCCGAACCAGCCATGTCGTCGTCGCTGCCCACCGCCACCAGCACCGGTTGTTCGATCCGGCGCACGTCGGCCTCGCGCATCGGCTCGCGCGAGTTGACCATGCAGGCGGCCAGCGCCGCGCGATCGGCCTTGTTGTGATCGGCGAAGATACGGAACTGCCGCCCCGTGCGGCCGGTAACCTGATCCAGCGACTCGGCGGTCAGTGCCTCGATGATCTCCTCGCTGTCCTCGAGCCCGGAGATCAGGTTGAGCCCCATGCCACCCCAGATCGCACAACTCACCGCCCGAGGGTCCTGCAGCATCAGATACGCGGCGATCCGGGCGCCCATCGAGTAGCCCATGATCGGCGCCATGATGATGCCGAGGTGATCGAGCAGGCGCTTGGCATCGCGCGCCATCTCATGAGCAAAGTAGAGCTGCGCGTCGTAGAGCTTGCGCGAGGCGCCATGGCCCCGATTGTCGAAGGTGATCGGCTGATAGCCGGCACCAACCAGCGTTTCCACCCAGCCAGTATCGATCCAGTTGATCTTGCCCGACGAGCCGAAGCCGTGGATCAAGAGGATCGGCTTGCCCTCGCCATGAACTTCATAGGCGATGGAAATGCCGGCGGAGTTGAACTGAAGCAAGGGAACGGCCTTTCGGTTAGGGGCTGGGTTTAGCAAGGCTGGTGGCATCGTCAAAGACCCAGGCCCCGGTGCGGGAAAAATCCCCCCACCCCTGTCCCCTCCCCTCAAGGGGGAGGGAGACCCTCGCGCTCTGTCTTCGCAACTTCACAACCGGCGCAAGTGTTGGCGTCTCCCTCCCCCTTGCGGGGAGGGGACAGGGGTGGGGGTATCTTTGACCACCAGCCTATCCACGTTGCGTACCGGCGCTCTTGGCTTCCCCCGCTCCCCTCGCTATGTTCCGCCCGAATTCGAACCGAGGACCATCCGATGGCGCACGAGAGCACCCCACACTTCCACAATACCCAGGGTCTGCCGCGCATCGAGGTCGGCTCCAAGGAGTTCATGTGCGTCGGCGCCCTGCCCCCGTTCGACCACCCGCACATCTATATCGACATGGGCAAGGACAACGAGGTGGTCTGCTCGTACTGCTCGACGCTCTATGTGTTCAACCCGGAGCTGGCGCCCGGCACCTCCGAGCCGCTCTCGGCGGTGTATCACTCCGAAGCCGCCTGATTTCCCGATGTCCGGCGACGGACGTACCGTCTACATCGCGGGTGCCGGCATTGCCGGCATGACGCTCGCACTGGCGCTGGCGAAGTTCGGCGCCACCGTGGTCGTGCTCGAGCGCAATGCCGAGGTGCAGGAAGTCGGCGCCGGCCTGCAGGTCAGCCCCAACGCGCGAAAGATCCTCAACCGGCTCGGCCTCGACAAGGCGCTGGCGGCCAAGGCGTTCGAACCAGCCGGTATCGATGTCTATCCCTATGGGGCCAGGGAGCCGCTGGTGGCGCTGGAACTTGGCCACACCATCAAGGAGCGCTTCGGAGCGCCTTATGCGGTGATGCATCGCGCCGACCTTGCCGAGGTGCTGTACCGGGCCTGCAAGCGCTTCGCCAATATCGACATGCTGTTCGGGGTACGCGCCTACGACGTGGTCAGTCATTCGCGGGGCGTATCCGTCACCGTCGACGAGGCCGACGGCAAATCGCGCTCGGCTCGTGCCTTCGCCTTCATCGGCGCCGACGGAGTGAACTCGCGCACCCGCACCGGCGTGCTGATGGGCCCCGAGGCCACCTATTCCGGCATGGTGGCGTGGCGCATCACGCTTCCTCAGCAGGCGCTCGACCGCGTGCTGATCCCCGGCCGCACCAGCCTGTTGTGGGGTCCCGGCTATCATGCCGTGACCTATCCGCTGCCGCATCGGAAGCAGATCAATGTCGCCCTGTTCGCCAAAATGAAGGCCGAACGGGCCTTCCACGGCGAACCGCCGCACGCCCCGGATCTCCCCTGGGCCGCGATGAAGAGCCGCGCTTTCGACGCCATCCGTGAGGCGGCCGGTGAGGATTGGGGCTACTGGCCGGTCTCCACCGTCACCACCCCGACCTGGGCCGAGGGCGGCGTCGGCGTGATCGGCGATGCGGCGCACGCCATGCTGCCGTTCCAGGCGCAGGGCGCCGCCATGGCGATCGAGGACGCGGCGATCCTCGCTCCGCTGCTGATGACCGAGGCCGATGCCGAGTCAGCACTCCGTCGCTATGCTGCGCTGCGCCAGCCGCGGGTCGAGCGGGTGCGCAACCTTTCCAGCTCCAACGGCTTTGCCTTCCACTTCGAATGGCCGTTCACGGTTGCGCGCAATGCGGTGGTGAAACTGCAGGGTCCACGGGGGCATCTGAAGCGGCTCGGATGGCTCTACGGCTACGACGCCGCGCCTGATCCCGAGGGTCTGCCGCCTGCGCCGCGACTACCGCGGCAGGACGTCCACTGAACCCCGTTGGCGCTTGCCTTCGTTGAAGGCGATGTGTCAACTGCCGCTCCAAATTGGAATAATCGCCCCGCATGCCCGTTTCTCCACAATCCAATCTCACGCTCGCCTGCGTGCTCATCACGATCTTCCTGGACATGCTGGGCTACGGCATCATCCTGCCGGTGCTGCCCCAGCTGATCGGGGAGCTTTCGGGGGGCAGTGTCGCGCAGGCGGCGGTCGTCGGCGGGTATCTGGTCTTTGCCTACTCGCTGATGCAGTTCCTGTTCGGACCGGCGCTCGGCAATCTCTCCGACCGGTTCGGCCGCCGCCCGATCATCCTGATCGCGCTGGCCGGCCTCACTGTCGACTACACGATCATGGGCCTCGCCAACTCGATGGTGCTGATCTTCATCGGCCACACCATCGCGGGCATTTCCGGCGCCTCGGTGGCCACTGCCACCGCGTACATCGCCGACATCACGCCCAAGGACAAGCGCGCCCACCGCTTCGGGCTCATTGGCGCGGCGATCGGCATGGGTTTCATTTTTGGTCCTGTCGTTGGCGGCTTGCTCGGTGAGCTGGGGCCGCGCTGGCCGTTCTACGCGGCGGCGGCCCTCGCCGGCGCCAACCTGCTGTTCGGCTTCTTCGTCCTTCCCGAAAGCCTCGCCAAGGACAAGCGCCGCCCGTTCGACATCCGCCGCGCCAATCCATTCGGCGTGCTGCTGAGCCTTAGCAAGAACCCCGTCGTGCTCTGGCTCATGGGCTCGCTCGGCCTGTTCGTCCTCGCCAGCCAGTCCTTTCCCTCGGTCTGGAACTTCTTCACCATCGAGGTGCTGAACTTCTCGTCCGCGCAGATCGGCATCGCGCTCGGTGCCTTCGGCATCGGCTTCGCGCTGAGCCAGGCGCTGCTCATCGGCATTGTCACCAAGCGTATCGGCGAATGGTCCACGGTATTGCTGGGCATGCTTGCCGCCGCCATCGCCTTCACCGGCACGGCATTCATCCATTCCGCGCTGCCACTTTACGGCTTCCTCGTCTTTGGCTCGTTGGCCGGCCTCGCGGGCCCCGCCATCAATTCGCTGATGTCGCGGCAGGTGTCCGACGACGCGCAGGGCGAGTTGCAGGGCGCCATCAACGCCACAAATTCGCTGGCGGCCATTCTCGGCCCGCTGCTGGCGACGCAACTGTTCAGCTACTTCACGCAGGCGGAAAAGGGCACGCCTGGCTATTTCCCGGGTGCGCCCTTCCTCGGGGCCGGCATCCTGGTCGTCGTCGCCGCCGCGCTGTTCATCTACACGGTCCGCCGCTTCGACCTCATGCACCGCCCGCGTGTCTCCAAGAAGGATCACGTGCACGAGACGGCGCAGCCCGGCCAGCAGCAGACGCCGCCGCACGACGAGAACGGCGATCCCGTAGAACGGCCAGCGGGCCAATAGCAGAAACCAAAATCCCCGCTTTCGCGGGGATTTCTTTAGGCGCCGTGCGCGGAGCTTACTTCCCCAGCGTGCTCGGCCACTTGCCGTGCTGCTCGCCTTCGCGGTCGGTGAGGATGAAGCCGTGGGCGCCGAAGAAGTCGCGCTGGCCCTGGGTCAGGTTGGCGGTGCCCTGGGCCTGGCGGTAGCTGTCGAAATACGCGAGCGAAGC
Source organism: Devosia sp. (assembly GCA_046596525.1). GTDB lineage: Bacteria > Pseudomonadota > Alphaproteobacteria > Rhizobiales > Devosiaceae > Devosia_A. The sequence goes on from JBKJMF010000625.1 coordinate 14,121, forward strand.
CGAAAGGCAGATCAGCGGGAACTCGCCGATGGCGCCGGCGGCGACGATCTTGCGCAGCGACTTGTGCGCGTCCTTCATGATGACGACGAAGTCCGGCACCATCAGCAGGTTGGTGGCGCCGCCCTTGGCGTAAGCCGCCGACATCTGGTCCAGGAAGCGCGAGCGGATAATGCAGCCGGCGCGCCAGATCTTGGCGATGGTGGCGAGCGGCAGGTTCCAGCCGTTGTCCTCCGAGGCCTTTGCCATCACTGCGAAGCCCTGCGCATAAGACACGATCTTGCCCGCCAGCAGCGCCTTCTCGAGTTCCTCGAGCGATACGTTGGCCTTGCCGGCCGAACGCTGGCCATACGCCGCCTCAGCTGCGATGCGCTCTTCCTTGCGCGACGAGATCGACCGGGCCGCCACGGCGCCTTCAATGGCGGTGGCCGGCACGCCCAGTTCCTGCGCCGCGATGGCGGTCCAGGTACCGGTGCCCTTCTGGCCGGCCTTGTCGAGGATTAGCTCCACCAGCGGCTTGCCGGTCTTGGGCTCGGTGGCCTCCAGCACATAGCCGGTGATCTCGATCAGGTATGAATTCAGCGGTCCGCCATTCCAGCCCTTGAACACGTCCGACGCGGCCTTCGGGTTCATCCCCAGGCCATCGCGCATCACGCCGTAGACCTCGGCGATCATCTGCATGTCGCCGTATTCGATGCCGTTGTGGATCATCTTGACGAAGTGACCCGCGCCGCCTTGCCCGAGATAGGCGCAGCACGGCTCGCCGTTGAACTTGGCCGAGATCGCCTCGAGGATCGGCTGGGCGTTCCTCCACTGCTGCTCGGCGCCGCCCACCATGATCGAGGGACCGTGGCGCGCGCCCTCCTCGCCACCGGAAACGCCGATGCCGAGATAGCCGATACCCTTGGGCGTCAGGTAATCGAAGCGGCGCTGCGTGTCGGTGAACAGCGAGTTACCGCATTCGAGAACCGCGTCGCCGGCTTCGAGATGCGGCAGCAGCTGCTCGATCATCTCGTCCACCGGCCTGCCGGCCTTGACCATGATGATGATGGAGCGCGGGCGCTTCACCGACTGGATGAATTTGACCAGGTCGGCTTCCGGCACGACTTTCTGGTCGAGCCCCTGCTCCTTGGCCGTAGCAACGAAATCATCGATCTTGGAAGCGGTGCGGTTGTGGACCGCGATGGTGTAGCCCTTCTCGGCGATGTTGAGCGCCAGATTGGACCCCATAACTGCGAGCCCGATCAGGCCGATATCGGCAGACGCCATCATTATCTCCATTGGGAGTTATTAGGATTTCATTGCGCGGCTTTTTGGCACGGGCCACGCCCGAACGCCACCCCTCGGAGGCCCCGAGGCGTACGCCCCGTGCACGTTCCTCAGCACCTAAGCCTCTTGGTCTTACCAAGCCGCGCTTCATCCACTAGTGTCGCGCCGCCTGAGCCTGGGAGGGGCACTGACTTTGGACTCGATTTCGCAATTCAATCTAAGCGGCAAGCGCGCCCTGGTAACGGGTTCGAGCCGCGGCATCGGCTTCGGTATTGCTGCCGCGCTTGCAGGAGCCGGCGCCGAGGTGATCCTCAACGGCCGCGATCCGGAAGCACTCGGTGGCGCCGCAGCGAGACTCGCCGATGATGGCGCCCTCGGCATCAAGGCGCTGGCCTTCGACGTGACCAGCGAGGAAAGCGTCGAGGACGCCATCGCTCACGCCGAGAACGAGATCGGCCAGATCGACATCCTCGTGAACAATGCCGGCATGCAGTACCGCGCGCCGCTCGAGGAATGGCCACTCGAGAAGTTCAGGCAAGTGATCGACACCAACCTGACCTCGGCATTCATCGTCGGCCGGGCGGTGGCGCGCGGCATGATCGCCCGCAAGCACGGCAAGATCATCAATATCTGCTCCGTGATGAGCGCCCTCGCCCGCCCCTCGATCGCGCCCTACGCGGCGAGCAAGGCGGCGATTGCCAACCTCACCCGCGGCATGGCGGTCGATTGGGCCAAGCACGGCCTCAACGTCAACGGCATCGCCCCAGGCTATATCAGCACCGAGATGAACACGGCGCTGATCGAGAACCAGGAATTCAACGCCTGGATCGAGAAGCGCACCCCCATGGGTCGCTGGGGCGCACCTGCCGAACTGGGCGGCGCCGCGGTGTTCCTCGCCTCCGAAGCCTCATCCTTCGTCAACGGACACATCCTCTATGTCGACGGCGCCTTCACTGCCACCGTTTGAGAATGCTCGCATCATCATCGCGATGGGTGTGTCGTCGTCGGGCAAATCCGCAACCGGCGCGGCCATAGCGCGGCGGCTGCACGCCCCGTTCCTCGATGGCGACGGCTACCACCCGCCCGCCAACAAGGAAAAGATGCGCAACGGCATCCCGCTGACCGACGAGGACCGCTGGCCCTGGCTGGAAACGCTGGCTGGCGCCCTGCACGATGCGGCCGAGCAGAAGGGCGTCGCCGTCGGCGCCTGTTCCTCGCTGAAGCGGGCTTACCGCGACTACCTCACCGAGAAAGCAGGCGAGCCGATCCTGTTCGTCTTCCTCGACGGGGACATCGAGATGATCCGCAAGCGCATCGAGGCCCGCAACCACGAGTTCATGAGCCCCAGGCTGCTGGACAGCCAGTTCGCAACGCTGGAGCGGCCGGAGCCGGACGAGAACGTGCTGGCGGTATCGATCGAGGACCCGGTGGAGGCGATCGCCACGAGGGTGGTGAAGCGGCTCGGGCACCTGAAGGTCTTCAAGCGAGGGCAGTAGGGCGCATCGCGCGGGGGGCATCACTCATGCTGGATCATACCGGCTTCAACGTCAGCGACATGACGCGCAGCAAGGCCTTCTACGAAGCAGCTTTGGCGCCGCTGGGCTATGTGGTGCGGAAGGATTTCGGCGAAGCCGCCGGGTTCGGGGTGCCCGAAGGCTTCGGCAAAAGCCGCGACCCCGGTGGCGATTTCTGGATCTCCCGCGGCGAGCCACAGAGCCCGCGCGTGCATGTGGCCTTCAGCGCCGAGACACGGGTGATCGTGGACGCTTTCCATGCAGCAGCCATTGAGGCCGGCGGCACCGACAACGGCGGTCCCGGGCTTCGCCCGATCTACCACCCGACCTACTATGCCGCCTTCATCCTCGATCCCGACGGCTACAACATCGAGGCCGTCTGTCACGCGGCGGGCTAGAACCCGAACGAGAACTGCCCGGTCGGCGAGGCTGCCTTCTCCAGCGCCAGCATCTCCATCTTCGCCCTGATGCCTCCCGGCGACGAGAAGCCGCCGGTTCGCCCATCAGCCGCCAGCACGCGGTGGCAGGGCACAATCAGTGGGATCGGGTTGGCGCCCATGGCGCCGCCTACGGCACGAGACAGCGCCACATCGCCCAGCCAGCGGGCTATCGCGCCGTACGTCGTGGTCTCGCCCCAGGCGAGTTCGCGGATGTGTTCATAGATGCGCCGATTCACCGCCTGGACGCCGGCAAAGTCCAGCTCGACATCGACGAAGTTGTCGTTCGTGCCCTCGGCATAGGCGAGGATGCGCGCAGCGATCTCCGGCTGCCCGCTTGCATCCTCCGTGCCGCCGGCCTTCTCGAGCCGCGCCCGCATCTCCTCAGGCGTGTCGCCAGGCAGCAGCACGCGCGAAATCCCGGCATCGGTCCAGCCGATCGCCATAGGTCCGAGAGCGGTATCGAGTATCCGGTAGCGCATGCCGTGAATGTAGTGCAGCGCCGCCCGCCACCCAAGCCGGTTTTGACTTACAGCCCGACCGCCGTCAGCCACTCGCGCAGTTCACGCCTGAGGAAGCTTCGCAGCGTCCCCTCGCGAGAGAATCCCCACCACAGTACAGCGCCCTGCCACTGGCTCGCCATCAATCGGCCAAGCACCAGTTGTCGTGCCGGATCGCCGCTCAACCGGCGTCCGAGCGCCTCGGTCAGCACCTTGTTCCAGGCGACGCCACGTGCTCGCAGCACCGGATCGCGAAAATCCTCGCGCAGCAGCAACAATCCCTGCCCTGCCTCATCGCCGGCACCATACCCGGCAGACATCCGCACCAGCATCGCGATCGCCCCGTCAGGGTCCACCGCGTGTGCGGCATCGGCACCCGCGGTGGTGAGATCGAGTTGATCCCACATCCACAGCAGGGCCGCCCGTAGCAGCGCCTCGCGATTGCCGTAGCGCTGCACCAGCGTGGCCGGAGACAAGCCGGTAACCGCCGAAGCCGACGCGAAGGTCAGCCCGCCCGGGCCTTCGCGGGAGACCATCGCGGCCACCGCTTCGACCACATCTTCGTCTGAAATCTTCCTCGGTCTGGACATGGCTTCCAATATAAACGAATGTTCGTTTATAAATGGCTATCGCGCTAACGAACAAGGAGAATCGAGATGGCCCGCATCATCGGCTACATCGCCAGCAGCCTCGACGGCTTTATCGCCGCCCCCGATGAGTCGCTCGCCTGGCTCACCCAGCGCACCGACATGCAGTTGGGCGAATTCGACTACAACCTGTTCATCAAGCGCATCCGCACCGTGGTGATGGGCCGCGGCACCTATGACTGGCTGGTCAAGGAGAGCATCCCTTGGCCATATGCTGAGCAACGCACCATCGTCGTCACCTCGCGCGCCCTGCCCAATCCGATCGGCGCGCTCGAAACCCGCACCGATATCGACGCGCTGGTTGCGGAACTCCGCGCTCTGGATGACGGCGACGTCTGGATGCTCGGCGGCGGCAAGCTGCAGATGGCGTTCATGGAGCGCGGCGCGCTCGACGAGATCGAGATCTACGTGATCTCGCAACTGCTCGGCGGCGGCTATCCGCTGTTCCCGCCCACGGGCTTCAACAAGAGCCTCAAGCTGCTCTCGTCCAACACGCTCGGCACCGGCTGCGTGCGGCTGCACTACAGCTTCGAGTAACGGGAAGCGTCGCGTGGGAGCTAGATTGGCTCGCTCTGCAGCACGATCTCCCACCTGTCGCCCAGCGCGATCTGGACCTCAGACACCAGGAACGGCAGCAGCGCGTTGAACTCGTTGCGGTCGCGCTCCGAGATGCGCCAGGTCGGGTCGTTCGGGTTGTCCCAGTTCACCTGCCGGTCATAGAGCTCGTTGAGCCGCGTCAGGCGCCGGATGATGTCGCCAGAAAAGCCCCAGAAGCCGATCTCCGTGGCGTGGCCGTCGACGAACAGCGGGGCCAGCCCATGGCTGACCATGCCGAAATCGACCAGAAAAACCACCTGCTTCACCGCGGATCGAGCCCCAGTTTGTCGAGGTGCCCACGCGCTATCCGGCTCCTCATCCGTCCACGCGACGGACAGTTCCTTGCTCGGGGTCATCCAACCCGCGCCATATACCTGAAATAGGGCGGCATAGCCCCGTGGCACGAGCCTGGCCTCGGCTCCCACGCAAAAGCACACACTGGTCAGTACCCCTCAAATCCGTCCGCAGGTGAAGGTTAGCCAGTTCGCAACCGGTGGGCAATTTGTGCCCATAAGTATCTGGCGGGCTGTGCATAAGCTCAGGCCAGCCACACTCCAACGAGTGCGACCACTGCGGGAATGGTTTGTACGAACAATATCTTGCGCCCCGCCGTCACCGCCCCGAACACACCTGCCACGGCGACGCAGAGCAGGAAGAAAATCTTGACCGGGTCGCCGGCTTCACCCAGCCAGATGCCCCAGATCAGCCCGGCGGCGAGGAAGCCGTTATAGAGCCCCTGGTTGGCGGCCAGCGTCTTCGACTCGGCGGCGAAGGCCTGGGTGGTGCCGAACGCCTTCATCCCCTGGGGCTTGTCCCACAGGAACATCTCGAGCACGAGGATGTAGGCGTGGATGAGGGCGACGATGCCCGTGAGAATGCTGCCGATCATGCCCGCGACTCCCTGACGTATCCGGCGAGCCTAAAGCAAAAGGCCGCCACTGGGGCGGCCT
>JBKJMF010000121.1:0-10913 GCA_046596525.1 Devosia sp.
TCCTTGCGCGGCCAGATGTGGCCCTTGTCGAGGTGCGTGTGGATATCAACGAAGGCGGGGAGGATCAGGCCGGAATCCAGGTCGTGGCTGGCAGAGGTGATGGGGGCTGAGCCGGCAGACCGGATGGCGGCGATGCGGCCATCCGCGATCTCGATATCGACGTTCTCGACGGCACCGCTGCCGGATTTGCCTAGCGCGGCGCTCGGGGTCCGGGCGTTGCGGAGGGTGACGGTTCCGGTGGTGAGGGCGGGGGTGCCGTGCATCAGGGGTGATGACCGTTGGCGGACGGCCCCCTCCCGGCCTCCCCCACAAGGGGGGAGGTGAAGAAAGAGGCGGCTCTTGCTGAGATCTCACCAAGCACTCGATGCGGCACCTCCCCCCTTGTGGGGGAGGCTGGGAGGGGGCCGTCTGTCTCAGTCAGTGCCAACTCAGTTCTCCCGCTTGATGGCGCTCTCGTGCCAGCGGTGCAGCAGCAGCCAGGAGATGAAGCTGGTGAGTGCGAAGATGGCGACGCCGGTGAGCATCAACAGGATCAGCGCTGCATAGAGCCGCGGATAGTTCAGCCGGTAGCCGGATTCGAGCAGCCGGAAAGCGAGACCCGAACCGCGGCCAGCTGAACCGACGGCAAACTCCGCAACCACAGCCGCGATCAGCGACAACCCGCCGCCGATGCGGAGGCCCGCCGCGAAATAGGGCAGCGAGGACGGCAGGCGCAGGTAGACCAGCGACTTCCAGCGGCTCGCTCCGTAGAGCTCGAACAGGTTTAGCAGGTTGTGGTCGACGCTCTTCAGGCCCGCCACCATGTTCGAGAGGATCGGGAAGAAGGCGACGATGAACGCGCAGGTCAGGAGCACCGACTGCGGGTCCTTGATATAGATGATCAGCAGCGGCGCGATGGCGATCATCGGCGTCACCTGCAGGATCACCGCGAACGGAAAGATCGCGAGCTCGATCCATTTCGATTGCACGAGGATGATGGCGAGGCCGACGCCACCGACCAGCGCCAGGATCAGCGCCAGGAAGGTGACGCGCAGCGTGACGAGCAGCGACGGGTACAGCGTCGGCCAGTCGGTGAACAGCGTCGTCAGCACATCCAGCGGCGCCGGCATGATGTAGTGCGGCACCTTGTTGACGGTGATGTGGAGCTGCCACAGCCCGATGGCGAGCAGCACCATGACGATGGGGATGACGATGCGCAGCACCTGCTCGGTATTGCTGGTGCGCGACACAACGATCTGCACGACACTATCGGTGCCGGCTTCTGAGGCGGATTTGTTGACGGCGGCTACTTCGGTCATTTCGCGGCCGCTCCGACTGCGATGGCTTCGTGGAGGGCATGCGAGACCTGATCGGTCGTCGAGCGATACTCTTCCGAGGTGCGGTAATAGGCGTCGCGTTCGCGCGAGGTCTTGAGCGGCAGGTCGGCGTGGACCTGGCCGGGCCGCGCCCGCATCACTACGATGCGGTTACTGAGGAAGGCGCTTTCGAACACCGAGTGAGTGACGAAGATTACCGTGATGCCGGTGTCGGCCCAGAGCCGCAGCACATCGTCGTTGAGCTTCTGCCGGGTGATTTCGTCGAGCGCTGCGAACGGCTCGTCCATCAGCAGCAGCTTGGGCCTGGTGACCAGCGCGCGGGCGATGGACACGCGCATCTTCATGCCGCCGGACAGTTCGCGCGGATAGGCGGCGTGGAAGTCGGCGAGGCCGACCGAGGCCAGCGTTTCCATGATCTGCGGGCGGGCCGCGGATTTGCTGACGCCATTGAGGCGGAGCGGCAGGTAGACGTTGCCGAACACCGTCGACCACGGCATCAGCGTCGGTTCCTGGAACACGAAGCCGATATCGCCCTTGGGCTTGCCGCGGCTATCGAGCTGGCTCGACGGCCAGTCGACCTGGCCGGTGCTGGGCTCGCCCAGGCCGGCGATGATGCGGAGCGCCGTCGATTTGCCGCAGCCCGATGGGCCGAGCAGCGACAGGAACTCGCCGCGGCGTACGTCCAGCGACATGTCCTTGAGGGCGAGCGTGCCGTTCGAGAACAGCTTGGAAACATTGCGCATCGACACCACGAGGCGGCCGGAACCGGTGTTCGTGGCCGGCGCGGCGGCAAATGAGGTGTCAGTCAATGCAGTATCGCCCATGTTAGGGTCGGAACGGCGCCGGCGGAATCGCCGACGCCGATGGCTCGAATAGCCGTGCTACTTGACGAGGTCTACGCCCAGCCCTTGGCAAACGAACTCGGTGTCGAAGGCCTTGGTGTAGTCGATACCGGCTTCGTAGAGGCCGACCTTCACGCCCTCTTCGTAATAGGCCTTCCAGCGCGCATCGGTCATGCAGCCGATGCCCTTGGTCTCGGCTTCGCCCGAGATCAGGATGCCGTATTCCTTCATCTTGCCGATCGAGTAGGCGATCTGCTCGTCGGTCATTTCAGGGTTGTCGGCCTTGATCGCCGCGTTACCGGCGGCGTTGTCGCCGTAGAGGTAGTTGTACCAACCGATGATCGAGGCTTCGACGAAGCGCTTGGCAACGTCCTTGTTCTCGTCGAGCCACGGCTTCATCGTTTCGATGGTGGTCGAATAGGGCGCGTAGCCCTGGTCGGCCAGCAGCCACACATCCGGAGCAAAGCCCGCTTCCTTCTCGATCGAGTAGGGCTCGGAGGTGAGATAGCCCTGCTGGATGGCGGCGTCATCGGAGAGGAACGAGGCCGGGTTGAACTGGTAGGGCTCGTACTTCTCTTCGACGAATTCAGGCCAGGTGGCATGCAGCCACAGGAAGTAGGACGACAGCGCGTCGGCGGCGATGATGTACTTGCTGGCGCCGGCAAGCTCGGGGAAGGTCTTGAACTTGCCCGGGTGCGAAATCAGGATCTGCGGATCCTTCTGGAAGATCGCCGCGATCGTGACGGTGGGAATGCCTTCCTTGACGCTGTTGATCGCTGTGGTGGTGCCGCCCATGTAGAACTGGATTTGTCCGGCGACCAGTTGCGGACGCATCGGGGCCTGCGGGCCACCCTGCGCGATGGTCACGTCGAGGCCGTACTTGGCATAGGTGCCGTCGGCGACGGCCTGGTAGTAGCCGCCGTGCTCCGCCTGTGCGAGCCAGTTGGTCGCAAAGGTCACCTTGTCCTGCGCCATGGCGCCGCTCATGCCCAATGCTAGCGTTACCACGCCAGCGGAAATGAGCTTGGTGAAGTCGATCATCGTTAGTCTCCCTGTTAAGGTGTCCGCCGGGCTTGTCCCCCGCCCGGCCGGTCGGCAAACTTCGGTGCCCGAAGGCACACCAAACCATTCATTCCGCGCCGGAATGCAAAAGAAAAGCCCAAAAATGCGCCATCCAGCGAAGTGCCGCCGGAATAGGCAACGAGGATCAGATTGGGGCTTTCATTCGCCGTCGTTTGACGCTTAGCTGAGCATACACATCGGGGGTCCTGTGCATAAGCCGCTTTCGCCTTCATCGATTCACCCGGCGTTTTCGCGCTACAGCCTCGGCGTCGAGGTCAGTTCGCGCTCGCGCTATGTGTTCTGTTCGGGGCAAGTCGGCATCACCGCCGACGGATCGATTCCCGCCGATTGCGCGGGCCAGACGCGGGTCTGCTTCGACAATATCGCCGCCGTACTGGCCGAGGCCGGCATGGGTTTTGCGGACGTGGTGAAGCTCAATGCGTTCGTCACCGGCCGCGAGCACCTCGCCGAGTACATGAAAGTGCGCAACGAGCTGTTTCCGGAGCCGTACCCGGCCTCTACGCTGATGATCGTGGCGGGATTCGCGCGGCCGGAGTTCGTCGTCGAGATCGAAGCGATCGCCGCGATCCCCAGCTGACTGAAAGACTACACATGAGCTATCGCAAGATCTGGTGGAACGACTTCTCCGCCAACCAATTCCATGGCCTCGATCCGAACAAGACCATCGCCGTGTTCCCGGTGGCGGCGGTCGAGCAGCACGGCCCGCATCTGCCTGTTGGCACCGACACCATCATCAACCAGGGCCACCTCGACCTGCTGGTGCAGCGCGCGCCCGCCGACCTCGATATCCGCATCCTGCCGGTGCAGGCGATCGGCAAGTCGAACGAACACATCTGGCATAAGGGCACCCTGAGCGGCACCGCCACCACCCTGATCGATGCATGGACGCAGATCGGGCTGGAGATCGCGCGGACCGGCATCAAGAAGGTGGTGTTCGTCAACTCGCATGGCGGCAACGTCTCGATCCTCGACATCGTGGCGCGCGAGTTGCGGGTGCGGCAGAACATGCTGGCGGTGAAGGCCGGCTGGAGCCACTTCTGGCCCAAGGACATCTACTCCGACATTGAGAACCGCTTCGGCATCCATGGTGGCGACAGCGAGACCTCGCTGGTGATGCATTTCCGCCCCGAGCTGGTGAACCGCGAGGCGCTGCAGGATTTCCCCTCGGTCGCTCAGCGCGACGAGCAGGGCTACAAGTACATGCGGCCGACCGGCATGCTGAGCTACGCCTGGATCGCCAGCGACATTCATCCGCTCGGCGCCGCCGGTGAAGCCAGCAAGGCGACGGCGGACAAGGGGCGGATCACTGTCGAGACGGCGGTGGACGGGTTTATCGAACTGCTGCGCGAGGTGGAGCGCTATCCCCTGCCTGGGACGAGCGGCTAGTATCGCGGCTGTGGCCACCGCCACCCTTGATCCCTCCCCACAAGGGGGAGGGAGACGACTGCGGACCCGCTGCGCCCAAACGCTTCAGCTCTTGGGCCTCCTCCGCTTGTGGGCTGGCGCACACAACGTACCAACACCGCACCTTATAAGGCAGACGATGCATTCTGTCTTATAAGATAGGTGTAGCTAGAGGAAGAGGACCGAGGGGCGGGGAGAAGAGGGGGAGTGGGGAGGAGTGAGGCGGAGGTGCGCGGAAGGGGGCGAGACGACTGATGGTTCTGCGAACTCGTTGGGCCGGCCCTTTGCGTGGAGGGACTGAGGGGGTGGGGTGTTCCTCGCGATCCACCTCCCATTGCGCGCCTGCCTTGCACCCGGTAATTCCTGCTGATGCAGCAGTTTCAGACGCAATCCGATACCCTCTCGCTCAACGGCAAGCCGCTCAGTTTTGTGAGCCTGGCGCGCATCGGGGCGCGCGCCGTGTCGCTAGAGGCCGACCCCCTCGCGATGACGCGGGTCGACGCAGCGCGCAAGGTGGTCGAGGACAAGATCGCGCGCGGTGAGCCGGTCTACGGCGCGACCACCGGCGTTGGCGCGATGAAGGACGTCGAGTGGACGCCCGAGCAGCTCGAGACCTTCAATCTTGGGCTGGTGCGGGCCCACCATTTCGGCACGGGTGCGCCGTTCCCCAATTCGGTGGTGCGGAGCGCCATGGCGATCCGCGTCAATACCGCTCTGACCGGGCGGGTGGGGTGCTCGCGCGCGCTGGTCGAGGCCTATCTGGCGCTGCTCGACAAGGATGTGGTGCCGGTGGTGCGGCGTACCGGCTCGATCGGCACTGCCGATATCGGGCTGATGGGCCAGATCGGCGCAGTGCTGACCGGTGCTGGCGAGGCGGTGTACCAGAACCGCCGAATGTCGGCCGAAGCGGCGCTTGCCGAGGCCGGGCTGGTGCCGACCCGCATGGCGCCGCGCGACAGCCTGGCCTCGATCAGCGTCAATGCCGTGGGCTTTGCTGCCGCGGCTGAGGCGGTGCGGTCGGCGGCGTCGGCGGTGCGCATGCTGCTGGCCACCAGCCTCACCACCGCGGGCGCGCTCGGCGCGTCGCGCGACCCGTGGAAGGCCGTGGCGCATGTGGGGACGGAGCGCGAGGCCGAGATCGGCGCATGGCTGTACCGCAATGCGATGGGCTGGGACTGGCCCGACGCCACCCACATCCAGGATCCGCTATCGCTGCGCATGATGGCGCAGGTGTTCGGCTCGGTGTTCGATACGCTGCTGGTCGCCGGCCGCACTATTCTCGCGGCGACCGGCCGCACCGACGATAACCCGGTGGTGGTCGATGGGCAGGTGCTGACCTCGGGCGGCTCGCTGCCGCTCGATGTGACGATCTACCTGCAGACGGCGCAGCTGGCGCTGGCGCATGCGGCGCGCAACTCGTTCAACCGCTGCGTGATCCTGAGCAATGGCGCGCGGCGCGACTTGCCGATCAATCTGGTGCCGCGCGGTGCCATCGCTACCGGCTTCGGGCCGATCATCAAGCTGGCCGGCGAATTGTTTGCGCGGGTGCTGTCGATGGCCATGCCGGTTTCGGCGCAATCGCTGGTTGTAGCGGCCGGGCTCGAGGACGAGGTGTCGTTCCTGCCGCTGGTGGTCGAGCGGTTCGAGCGGCAGGTGCGGGCGCTACGGCGCCTCGCGGCGCTCGAGGGATTGCTGTCGGCGCAGGCCATGGACATTCACGGCGACCGCCCGAGCGGGGTTCCCGGGATGATCTATGAGAAGGTTCGGAAGCACGCGGCGTTTTACGAAATCGACCGGCCGCTCTCCGCCGAAGTCGAAATCATCGAAAGCGATCTCGGCTCGGAACAGACGATGGCGGAACTGATTTCCCACGCACCCATTCCTGCACTGGACGAGTTTTTCGCGCTGGGCCCTGTCGCGTAGCATGCCGGAGTATGACTTTTCCCGGGCGCCCGTATAGGTTTGGCGCCAATTCCGGCCCAGGGATCATGCACGGCGGCCGGAACAATAAGGAGACCATCATGCTTTCGAAGAAACTGCTCGGTGCTGTTGCGGCGCTGGCCTTCACGGTAACCGCGGCGAATGCCCAGGTCGTCGTGTCGTCGAAGATCGATACCGAAGGTGGCTTGCTCGGCAACATCATCAGCCAGGTGCTGCAGGCCAATGGCGTCGCCGTGACCGAGAAAATCCAGCTCGGCGGTACGCCCGTCGTCCGCCAGGCGATCACCGCCGGCGAGATCGACATCTACCCCGAGTACACCGGCAACGCCGCGTTCTTCTTCGAGAAGGCCGACGACCCGCTGTGGAACGATGCCGCCAAGGCCTATGCCGAAGCGAAGAAGCTGGACTATGACGCCAACAAGATCGTCTGGCTCAGCCCGGCTCCGGCCAACAACACCTGGGCCGTGGCGGTTCGCAAGGACGTCGCCGATGCCAACAAGCTGACGACATTCAGCGAGCTCGGCGCCTACATCGCCGGCGGCGGCAACATCAAGCTGGCCGCTTCGGCCGAGTTCGTCTCGTCCCCCGCCGCGCTGCCGAAGTTCCAGGAAGTCTACGGCTTCACGCTGAAGCCCGACCAGCTGGTGACGCTGTCGGGTGGTGATACCGCAGCGACCATCCAGGCGGCCGCGCAGCAGACCAATGGTGTCAACGCCGCGATGGTCTATGGCACCGACGGTGGCATTGCCCCCTCGGGCCTCGTGGTGATGGCCGACGACAAGGGCGTGCAGCCGGTCTACGAGCCCGCGCCGATCATCCGCGAGGAAGTGCTGAAGGCCAATCCGCAGATCGAGGAACTGCTGAAGCCGGTGTTCGCCAAGCTCGACCTCGCGACCCTGCAGGGCCTCAACGGCCGCATCCAGGTTGGTGGCGAAGCCGCCAAGGACGTCGCCATCGACTGGCTGAAGACCAACGGCTTCCTGAAGTAAGTCGAAGCGCAGACAGTGCATTTTGGGGGTGGGCAGGGTGACTGCCCACCCCTAATGTTTTCGGATGGCTCGGCTCCCGATCGGTACTGCCCCTCACCCCGGCCCTCTCCCCAGCGGGGAGAGGGGGCGGTATGGCACGGCCGGAGCAACCCGCGTCCCCTCTCCCCCCCGGGGAGAGGGTCAGGGTGAGGGGAAGGTGCGGCTATGACCGACATCTCCGTCGCCCAGTCCCGCCGGTTGCCCTTCGCCGTCGACAAGCTCGGCGTGCTGATTGCGGCGCTTGCGGCTGTCGCGTCGTTCCTGCCGTTCGCGGCGTTTCGCGCCAACCGGATTGTGCTGGGCGAGTCGAAGGGCATCTTCGCCGCGCTTCCCGGATGGGAAGCGGGGTTGCTGGCGCTGGTGCTGCTGGCTGGCATCGGCATTGCGCTGTTCAAGACACCGACATTGTGGCGGCTGGCGACCAGCTTGATCGTGCTGGCACTGTTGTTCATTGCCATCGGCCATGCCGGCACGTTCCTGACGCCGCTAGGCGACAAGATCGCCCGAGTGTCGCCCGGCGGCGGCTTCTGGTTGCTGATCTTTGCCTTCGCACTGCTCGCGGCGGATGCCATCGCGCGGCTGAAACTGAAGCCGTGGGCGCGGATCGGCGTGCTGGCGGCGGTGGCGGTGTTTTTCGCCATTCTACTCATTTCCGGCACGCTCAACGACCTGTCGATCCTGCGTGAGTATTTCAACCGCGGCGACACCTTCTGGCGCGAGGCGCAGACGCATCTGGCGCTGGCGCTTGGCTCGCTCGCGGCGGCGACGGTGGCCGGTGTCCCGATCGGCATCCTCTGCCAGCGTAGCGACGCCTGGCGGGCGCCGGTGCTGAATGTGCTCAACGCCATCCAGACCATCCCGTCGATTGCGCTGTTCGGGCTGCTGATCGCGCCGCTTGCCTGGGTCGCCGCGAACATTCCCGGCGCCTCGGTTGTCGGCATTTCCGGCATCGGCGCGGCGCCGGCGATGGTGGCACTGTTCGCCTATTCGCTGCTGCCGGTGGTGGCCAACACCGTGGTGGGCCTCGATAATGTGCCGCCGGCCGCCAATGACGCGGCCAAGGGCATGGGGATGACCGACTGGCAGCGGCTCACGACGGTGGAGTTTCCGCTGGCCTTTCCGGTGATCCTCACCGGCATCCGGATCGTCCTGGTGCAGAACATCGGGCTCGCCACCATTGCAGCGCTGATCGGCGGCGGCGGCTTTGGCGTGTTCGTGTTCCAGGGCGTCGGGCAGACGGCGATGGACCTGGTGCTGCTGGGCGCTGTGCCGACCGTGGCGCTGGCCTTTGCTGCCGCCGTAGTGCTTGATTCTGTTGTGGAAATGGTCTCACCCAAGGATATGCACCGTGATTGAGATCGAAGCCCTCACCAAGGACTATCTCGAGCTGACCGTGGTCGACCACGTGAGCCTCACCGTCGCCGACGGCGAGATCGCGGTGATTGTCGGCACCTCGGGCTCGGGCAAGACGACTTTGCTGAGGATGATCAACAGGTTGATCGAGCCGACTTCGGGCACGGTGAAGATCGACGGGCAGGATACGCGGGCCGTGCCGGCGTTCGAGCTGCGGCGCCGGATCGGCTATGCGATCCAGGGGCACGGGCTGTTTCCGCATCGGACGGTGGGGCAGAACATTGCGACGGTTCCCACCCTGCTCGGTTGGGACAAGCAGAAATCGATGCAAAGGGTTGATGAGCTTCTTAGCTTGTTCCAACTCGAGCCCACGGAATTTCGTGACCGGATGCCGAGCGAGCTTTCGGGCGGCCAGCAGCAGCGCGTCGGGGTGGCGCGAGCACTGGCGGCAGAGCCGAAACTGCTGCTGATGGACGAGCCGTACGGTGCGCTCGACCCGATCATCCGCGCCAAGGCGCAATCGGACCTGCTGGCGATCCAGCGGCGGTTTGGCACCACCATCGTGCTGGTGACGCACGACATGGAGGAGGCGATCCATCTCGGCACCAAGATCGCCGTGATGGATAAGGGCAAGCTCCTGCAATACGCGCCGCCCGACGAGATCATCGCCCGGCCGGCGACGCCGTTCGTGGCGGAGCTGATCGGCACCGGCGAGCGGCCGTTCCGGTTGCTGTCGCTGGGCAAGGTGCGTGACCTCGTGGAAGCCGGCCCGGCGCAGGGCGAACCGATTTCCGCGGATGCCTCGCTGCGCGATGCCTACGCCGAGTTGCTGTGGACCGGGCGCGAGATTCTGCCGGTGATCGACGCTGACGGCGCCAGCATCGGCCGCATCCGGCGTGACGACATCGCCCACAAGGCCGAGCGGCCGCAATGAGGGTTGGGCTGATCATCCGGCTGATCGTCCTGGCGCTGCTGGTGGCGTTCATCGTGACGCCCGAGAGCTTCGCCTGGGTGTTCCAGCCGCTGACCAAGAACGGCCAGCCGGCGATCTATGTGCAGAATTCGCTGCTCAACCTGACGCTGAGCCACCTGACCATCGTGGCCATCGCGACGATTGCCTCGACACTGCTGGCGGTGGGGCTGGCGATCCTCGTCACGCGGCCGTTCGGGGCGGAGTTCCTGCCGCTCAGCCGGTCGCTGGCCAATATCGGCCAGACCTTTCCGCCCGTGGCGGTGCTGGCGCTGGCGGTGCCGGTGCTGGGGTTCGGGGCGGCGCCGACGCTGGTGGCGCTGTTCCTCTACGGGCTGCTGCCGATTTTCGAGAATGCGCTGACTGGGTTGACGACGCTGCCTCCGGCCGTGACCGAGGCGGCGCGCGGCGTCGGGATGACCGACCGGCAGCGGCTGCTTGGGGTGGACCTGCCGCTGGCGACGCCGGTGATCCTCGCCGGCATCCGGCTTTCGGTGGTGATTTCGGTGTCGACGGCGACGATCGGCTCGACCGTTGCGGCGTCGACGCTGGGTGAGGTGATCATAGCCGGGCTCTTGAGCAACAACATCGCCTTCGTCGCGCAGGGCGGACTGGTGGTCGGCGTGATGGCGGTTCTGATCTATGATGCGCTTTCGGCGCTCGAGCGGATGCTGATGGCGCGGACGGGGCAGGGGCGGCAGCATTAGCGCCAAGCGCGATGTCATTCCGGCGCAGGCCGGAATCCATCCTGAGGGACTTCCACTCGCACGGCAGGTAGAGATATCTCAGGATGGGCCCCGGCCTTCGCCGGGGTGACACCGAGGTTGTGGAGCGACCGAGTTATGTCCGATTTCGATCTCGTTCTCGCTGGCACGGTGGTGCTGCCTTCCATGGTCATCGAGGGCGGCTATGTTGCGGTGCGTGACGGCAAGGTGGCGCATGTTGGCGAGGGCACGCCGCCGCATGCGCATGAGCG
>JBKJMF010000259.1:0-4550 GCA_046596525.1 Devosia sp.
AGCGTGCCGACCAGCATGGCCAGCCCCAGCGCCCACCTAACCCACTGGGACAGCAGCGTTCTGCCAATGCCCCGGTCCGCGATCTGTTCGTGCATTTGTGCTAACGTTCTCAAGCAACCCGGGAAGTTCTAACAGGGCTCGGTCAACGGCGATTTAACGGGACTGCGGATTGGGCGCCGAAGTGCAGGCGCCCAAGCTACTCACTTGGCCCAGAACGGGCTCGAAATGCGGATCGCCTGGTTGGTGCTGCGCTCGTCGATCGCAGCCGTCTCGGCTGTGTCGACGATCGGCCGCAGCAGGAGCGTCAACTTGCCCGTGCCGGTGGCGTTGATGATCACCTCGGCCTGCGCGCTATCGAGCTGCAGCGTGGCGATCGCCTCGGTGAAGATTTCCGCGCGCGGATCTTCCGGGTCGGTGGCAGCACCGGTGGTTCCGGTCTCGCCGAGCCGGGTGTTGATGGCCAGCACCCGCACATTGCGCAGGATCGTGTCCGACACCTGCGCGCCGCCTTCGGACGCCGAGCGTGTCAGCACTACGTCCACCCGGTCGTTCGGCACGATGAAGCCGCCCGAGGCCGAAGCCGCGGAAACCGCCACCGACACGCCGCGGGTGCCAGTATCGAGCACCGCGGAGAGGTAGCCGTCGCCTGGCTGCGCCAGCTTGTCGGCGCGGATCGGCTCGCCGGGGAAGAACTCGAAGCGCGCCACCGCGCCATTCATCTGGGTAATCGCATCGGGCATGGCGGCGGCGGTGATGTATTCGTTGCGCACCGCGCCTTCCGGCCAGTCGATCCATTCGACCGTTTCGAGCGTCAGCCGCTGGCCGAGCCCAATGCCGGTCTTGGCAGCCAGCACCTGCAGCCGCGCTTCCTGCACCACTTCGGTGATCGGCTGGATGATTGTCTGCGTCACCGGCTGGCTGCCCTGCACCGTGATATAGGCGGCAAGTCCGCCCGCGATCAGCGCCACAGCGAGGAGCGCGATGCGTGACGGCGGGACCTTCAGGCGCCAGCCGGGTCTCGGCAGCGGGGGTGGGGCCTGGCGCCGATCGCCCTTGCGGCGGTCATTGGTGACCACCGTCTGCAGCGCTTCGGAGCGCCAGGCGTCGAGGTTGCGGCGTTCCGGCTGCGTCGGCGGCGGGGTCCAGGTTACTTCGGCCAGCACTTTGTCTAGCACCTCTGGATCGGCCTTGAGCGCCGCGGTCCGCGGCAGTTCAGGGCGCAGGGTCTCCTGGATTTCGCCATCATTCTTGAGAGCGTTCGATTGTGTACGCCGGAGCACGAGTTCCTCGCTGAACGGCCAGACTTATGGCGGTGCCGGCATTCGGCCAGCCCTTAGTTGTCTACGCGAAAAGGCTCACGGCTTCGTTCCAAAGCGGCGCGACTTTGAACAATGGGAGAAAGGGGGGATTTACCGTGCCTAGGCCAGCGGCAGCCGCACCGTCGCTTCGAGCCCGCCCTCGCTGGCGCGCGCGAACTGCACCGTGCCGGCATTGAGCGCCACCACTTCGAGCGCGATGGCGAGCCCGAGGCCGGAGCCGCTGCGGGTTTCATCGTGGCGCTGGCCGCGCACCCCGAGCCGGGCGATCTGGTCTTCCGAAAGGCCAGGTCCGTCATCGGCGATGACCAGTTCTGCGAACTCGCCGTCGACGCGGCTTTCCACCCGCACCACCGACTTGCCCCATTTGGCGGCATTCTCGAGAATCACGCCAACCAGTTCCATCAGGTCGTGCCGGTCGATGTCGACCCTCAGGTCCGGTGCCATCTTCACCTGCCAGTCGAGCACTTCGCCTTCATGGGTGCGGCCGAGCACCGCAGCGGTGCGCACCACCGCCTCGTTGAGCGAGGCGTTGAGCTGATGCGCCTTGGTGCGCATCCTGAGCCGTGACAGCCGCAACTGGTATTCGACCCGGTCGTCCATCTCGCCGACGATCTCGTCGACCTGTGCTCCGGCTTCGGCGTGGCCGGTGGTCTGCATGCTGGCTGCGAGGTTGCGCAGCACCGAGAGCGGGGTTTTCAGCCCGTGCGCCAGATCGGCGGCGCGAGCTCGGGCGAACTCCATGGATTTGCGCTGCTGCTCCAAGAGCTCGTTGACCTCGCCGACCAGCGGCAGCACTTCGGCCGGGTAGTGCGGCGGCAGCGTCTGGGTTTCGCCGCGACGCACGGCACCAATGCCTTCGCGCAGGCTCTGCAACGGGCTGAGGCCTAGCTGTACCTGCAGCCACGCGGCGAGGATCAGCGCCACCCCGAGCACCGCCAGCGCCCGTATCAGGTCAGCGCCGAAGCGGCGGATCGATTCGTCGAGCACCGCCCGGTCTTCGGCGAGCGTGACCCGGAACACTTTTGGCCCCGCATCCGAAGGAAACTTGACTTCGCGCACCATCGCCGAGAGCGACTGCCCACTCGGCCCGGCGAGCGCACTGAACCGCTCCGTCCCGCCGGGGGCCGTCGCCTTGCTGGTGTCCAGCACATGATCCGCCAGGGAGCGCGAGCGCCAACTATCGCCGCTGGCGATTGCCTCGATCTGCCAGTAGGTGCCTGAGAACGGTGTGCCGTAGCGCGGATCGGGCAGCGCGGCGGCGGGCACGGGGTCCGCCGCAGCAGGGTCGATTTGCGCCACCAGCCGGTTGAGGCTAGCGGTGAGGCCATCGCGCATCGAGCGCTCGACATTGGCGGTGAAGATCCAGCCGATCGCCAGCCCGGCGACCAGCAGCGCGAGGATGATCCACAGCGCCGCGCCGCCCAGCAGCCGGAGGCGCAGCGAGCGCGGATTCATTCCTCGAGCGTCCCCAGGTAATAGCCGAAGCCACGCCGGGTCTTGATCACATCGGTGCCGAGGCGCCGCCGCACGCGGCCCACCAGCACCTCGATGGAGTTCGATTCGCGCTCGAAGTCCTGCGCATACAGGTGCTCGGTGATCTCCATCTGCGAGACCACGCGGCCGCGCTGGTGTGCCAGGTAGGCGAACAACCGGTATTCCTGCGGACTGAGGCTGATGGGGACGCCGTCGCGGGTCACCTGCATGGTGCGTGTGTCGAGTACCAGGTCCTCGATCTCCACCCGGGACGAGGCGAAGCCGCCGGAGCGGCGCACGATGGCGCGGATCCGCGCCACCACTTCTTCGATCCGGAACGGCTTCACCACGTAGTCGTCGGCGCCGGCCTCGATCCCCTCGACCCGCTCTTCCCAGTGGCCGCGGGCGGTGAGGATCAGCACCGGGCCGGTGCGGCCGGCCTTGCGCCAGCGCTTCAGGATGGTGAGGCCATCGAGCGTCGGCAGTCCCAGGTCCAGGATGATGGCGTCGAATTCTTCGGTGTCGCCGCGATACCAGACTTCTTCGCCGTCGGTTTCGACCTCGGCAACAAACCCGGCCGCCTGCAGGGCGGCGGCAAGGGCTTCGGCGATCCTCCGATCGTCTTCGGCAACCAGAACCCGCATATGGAACTCAGTTCAGATCGAGAAACTCACCGGTGCGGGCAAAGAAGTAGAGCTCACTCACGTCACCCGATTTGCCCAGGACTTTGATTTCATACAGCAGCACTTCTTGCAGCGACACTAACTGCGCATCGATGATTTCGCCGTCGGTCAGCAGCTTGGCGCGCAGCATGATGTCCTCGAGCGGCAACGCCCGGCCGCTGCGAACCGCCTGCAGCGCCGCATTCTGCCCGAGCGCCGGTCCCACGGTATCGAGTCCGAGCCCGAGATCCAGGTCGACGCCAAGCCCGCCGTCGCCCCCCAGGTCGACACCGACATCGAGCCCACTATCGCCGCCGAGCCCTACATCGACACCGCCGAGGCCACCCAGGTCCAAGCCGAGGTCGAGCCCCTGCGCCATCGCGCCGGACGGCAACAGCAGGCCCGCGACGCAGACCAGTGCGACGAACAATCGATGATTCGGGGCGATAGGGAGCATGGGTGGCATATTACATTCGCGCCCCTGACCATTGGCTGACAACGATCTCATGAACGTGTCAGGCCGAATCCCTGAGACTCCGAGTCGCAGTAACTGCAAAGGAGCCAACCTCATGAAACTTCAAACCCTCGCCGCGGCGCTCGCCTGCCTCAGTATCCTGTCGGCGCCCGCCATGGCGCTCGACATCGGTCTGGGTGCTTCGCTCGGCGGCAACGCCTCGACCTCGTCCAGTGAAGGCAGCGGCCTGTCGCTCGGGCTCGGTGCCGATCTCGGCGCCAACGTCAGCCTTGGACACGATGACATCAATTCTACAGATAACATGGCCGGTAGCCTTTCCGCCAATGCCTCTGGGGGTGCGTCCTTAACATCCGATGATGATCTAAGCGTGGTGATCTCGCTGATCCAGACCAGCCACTGGACCGGCAACAGCCTTGCAGGCCTGACCGATATCGACGCCACGGCCTACGATGTGAGCGGCTGGATCACTGCCGACAATGCTGCCGCGCTAGAATTTGTGCTCACCGACAATGCCGGCGAGATCGAAGACCTGAAGGCCGCGCTGACCGCCAATGTGGCGCTCGACGCCTGGCTCGAGGCCAACAATGCCAGCGCCGAGGACGTCATCGCCATCGGCGTCGC
>JBKJMF010000264.1:0-3364 GCA_046596525.1 Devosia sp.
GTGATCCAACACGTCCGCGAGAAATTCACCTGCCGCGACTGCGAGAAGATCAGCCAGGCGCCGGCGCCGTTCCACGTCATCGCCCGCGGCTGGGCAGGGCCAAGTCTGCTGGCGATGATCCTGTTCGAGAAGTTTGGCCAGCATCAGCCGCTCAACCGCCAGGCCGAGCGCTATGCCAAGGAGGGTTTGCCGATCAGCCTGTCGACCTTGGCCGACCAGGTGGGCGGCTGCACCGCAGCGCTGACGCCATTGTTCAAGCGCCTCGAGGCCTACGTCCTGAGCGCCGAGCGATTGCATGGGGACGACACCACGGTGCCGGTCCTGGCCAAGGGTAAGACCGACACCGGCCGAATCTGGGTCTATGTGCGCGACGATAAGCCGTTCGGCGGGCCGGCGGCGCCGGCGGCAGTGTTCTATTACTCGCGCGATCGGGCCGGCGAGCATCCCCAGGCGCACCTGACCAACTACACCGGAATCTTCCAGGCCGACGCCTACAACGGCTATGGCAAGCTCTACGAGCCGGGCCGCAGGCCTGGCCCGATCCTGGAAGCGGCCTGCTGGGTCCACGCCCGTCGCCCGTTCTTCGTCATGGCGGACTTGGCCGAGAACGCGCGTCGCAAGGCTCAGGGCAAGAAGCCGCCAGTGATCTCGCCCCTGGCGCTGGAGGTGGTGCGGCGGATCGATGCCCTGTTCGAGATCGAGCGGGCGATCAACGGCAAGAGCGCCGACCGGCGCAAGGCCGTCCGCCAGGAACTCAGTGCTCCGCACATTGCCGATCTGGGGGTTTGGATGCGCGAGCAACGTGCCAAGCTGTCGCGCGGCAACGATGTCGCCAAGGCCATGGACTACATGCTCAAGCGCTGGACCGCGTTCACGTGCTTTCTTGACGACGGCCGTATCTGCCTGTCGAACAACGCCGCCGAGCGCGGCGTGCGCGGAATCGCTCTGGGTCGGAAGTCGTGGTTGTTCTGCGGTTCCGATCGCGGCGGCGAGCGAGCCGCGGTCATGTATAGCCTGATCGTCACGGCCAAGATGAACGACCTCGATCCGCAAGCCTGGCTCGCCGACGTTCTGGCTCGCATCGCCGAGCATCCGGTGCAAAAGCTCGACGAACTGCTGCCCTGGAATTGGCGTCTACTCAGAGAGCCGGTCAGTCAGGCAGCTTGATCATACACGCCACCCGAGTGACCCCGCCGCGGTCCTCACCGGATGCTGACGACGCAGTCGCTGTCGAACCTGTCTCCTTCAAAGAACAGGGAATATTTCAAGAATTCAGCCGAAAAACAGGCTTCCGGGCCGTTAGGGGCGTACAGTCTCTGGGAATTCAGCAGTGATCGCAATTGATTAGCTTAAACGCGTAAGCACTTTCCTGCTATTGTGCAAAACAGGTCACTTAAGCGCACAAACAGGCGATGTGATCAGCAAAATCAGGCGTTTGAAACCGCAGAACAGGTGAGAGTCAGTGGCGAGTCGCGCAAATGTAGCTTTCCTATGCCGACACTTCTCGGCTCAGCTTTGAAGGTTGATGCGGCCTTCGTTTGCGAGAGGTTCAGTTCATGGACAAACCAATTTCCGCGGGGTCGCTGTCAAGGCTGGCCATAACGTACCGGCCGGTTAGCGATCTCATTCCCGATCCTCGCAATGCCCGTACCCATCCGAAACGCCAAATCGATCAGATTCGAGCATCCATTGAGGCCTTCGGCTTCACCAATCCGATTCTCACCGACCCCGAGGGCCGTATCATCGCGGGCCATGGCCGGTTGCAGGCGGCGCGAGTGATGGGCCTCGCGGAGGTGCCGGTTATCACGCTGTCTGGCCTGTCGGAGCTTCAGAAGAGGTCGCTCCGGATTGCCGACAACAAGATCGCTCTCAATGCGGGTTGGGATATGGAGGTCTTGCAGCTGGAACTCGGCGAACTCGCCTCAATCGATGTCGATATCGATCCTACGCTGACCGGTTTCTCGACCGGCGAGATCGATGTCCTTTTGACGTCGGCTGTCGATCCGGATGACGAGGTCATCCCCCAGGTTCCGGCAACTCCACGAACGAAGCCGGGCGATATCTGGATACTTGGAGATCACCGGGTGGGGTGTGGCGACGGTCGCGATGCAGCATTTCTACAGCGAGTCATCGGCCACGGCGCGCCCATCGATGCGGCGTTCCTCGATCCGCCCTACAACGTGCGGATTGGGGGGCATGCGGTGGCCGCCGGAAGCCATCGCGAGTTCGCCATGGCCTCGGGTGAGATGAGCGAGGCGGAGTTCCGGTCCTTCCTCGCGGAAACGCTTGGCGCAGCCGCGCGTGTCTCGCGCGATGGCGCTGTTCACTTCGTCTGCATGGACTGGCGACATATGGACAGCGTCTCGGCAGTCGGCGCCACCGTCTACAGCGAGCAGTTGAACCTCTGCATCTGGAACAAGTCCAACGCGGGAATGGGATCGCTGTACCGGTCGAAACATGAACTGGTCTTCGTCTACCGGGTAGGAATGGCCCCCCATCTCAACATGGTCGAACTCGGCAAGCATGGCCGCAACCGCACCAATGTCTGGGACTATGCCTCAGTGAATTCCATGAGGGGCAGTCGTCGGGAGGATTTGGCTCTGCATCCGACCGTCAAGCCTACGGGGCTGGTCGCCGATGCGATCCAGGACGTGACCCGGCGCGGCGATGTTGTGCTTGATCTTTTTCTGGGCTCCGGAACGACGCTCATGGCAGCTGAGAGAACTGGGCGTCGCTTCCGCGGGCTCGATATCGATCCGGCCTATGTCGATGTGGCAATCGGGCGCTGGTCTGCCCGGACCGGTCTCGAGCCGAACCTAGAGGGGCTGGCGTCGTGAGCGAGAAGCCCCAAACTCGCCCGAAAGCGAACCCCGGCTGGTTCCCCGAGGGCCGCAGTGGCAACACCAAAGGGCGCCCAAGGTCTCGCACCTCAAAGGCATCTGTGCTCGAGGTGCTCGTGGAAAAGACCCTCACCGTGAATGATCCGGGCGGCATCCGGGAGATCAGCGTGGAGGAAGCGCTTCAGCAGCGCACTTACCAAGATGCCCTTGCAGGGAAGCGCCTGGCCGTGCGCGAGGTCGTGAAATGGATTATAAAGCGCGAAGCTTGGCTGGAAAAGAATAGGCCAAAGCCACCTCAGCCGATCAGGCATAGTATCTCGCACGATCCGGACAATGCGGATGTCGCTCTGCTCCTTCTCGGGATCGCGGCGCATAACCCCGCGCGCGCCGGATTAAGCAAAGACCGGCAACAGCTTCTCCTTGAGCCATGGGCTGTTCAGGCAGCATTCCGCCGTAGACGTGGCGGCCAACGCCTGACCGACAATGAACGGGGCGAGGTAAGGCGTTGCACGCGTGATCCGAAT
>JBKJMF010000281.1:0-3943 GCA_046596525.1 Devosia sp.
GGTGACCACCGAGGTTGCCGCAGTGGCAGAAGTCGCCGAGGAGGCAAGCGCGCCTGCCACCAAGCCGCCGGTGGCCGTAATGGCGCTGCGGCTGCCGGAATCGGCCGCCGACGAGAAGGTGATCGACGAGAAGCCGGTTGAAACGGCAAGTCTTGCTGCGACCGCAGCGCCCACGGCGAACCCGGCCTGCGATCGCGACGAACTCTACAACGTCGTCGGGTTCAACGAAAACTCCAACGACCTGACGCCCAAGCTGATGAAGCGGCTCGACCAGATCGTCGCCGATATCGGCGAGCAGAAATGCCAGGTGCTAGTCACCGGCTATTCGAGCCGGCAAGGCAACCACGCGACCAACGCGCTGTTCGCCATCGAGCGGGCGCAGAACGTGCTGGTGTATCTCAAGCAGGCAGGGCTGAAGTTCGAGAAGGTTTCGGCCACCGGTGCCGGCGCCACCGAGCAGTTCGGCGGGACGTTCTACGCCAACCGCCGCGTGGTGATCTCGGTCGCGCCGTAAAGAATCGTAGGCCGCTCCGGCAGCTCGCCGCTACTGTTTGGCGGCGAGCTGCGCCAGCCGATCCGACAGGCCGTTCAGTTCCCAGGCCCTGGCCAGCGCCGCAGCCTTGCCCCAGGTCGGGGTCATGTCCCGGATCGGCGGCAAGGGTGCATCGGTGACCATCGTCGCGATCCGTTTGTAGAGCCGCAGGTCGTCCGACTGCGCCGGGAAGCGGTTGTCGGCGATCATTGTCTCGAGGTCGGGGTAGCGCTTCAGCAGGCTCGCCGCAGTCGCCTCGCCGACGCCGCGGGCGCCGGGGATCTTGTCCGAGGGATCGCCGCGCAGGGCGATGAAATCGGGGACTTGGTTGGGCTCCACCTTGTAGCGCTCGCGCACTCCCGCCGGGTCGATGCGGGCCATCTCACCGCCCTTGGCCGGCTGCAGGATCGTCGTCCGCTCCGATGCCAGCTGGTAGGCGTCACGATCGCTGGTGGCGACCAGCGCCGTGCCGCCATCCCGTTCCTCCATCGCGACCGCGGTCGCGAGGAAATCGTCGGCCTCGAAGCGCCCTTCCTTGCCGATAACGAAGCCGCAGGCCGTGACGAACTCCGGCAGCACATCGAGTTGGTCGACGATCTCGTCCTCGTAGATGCGACCACCTTGATAGGTCGGGAATTCCAGGGCACGCCAGTTGGGTTCGGCCAGCGTATCCCAGCCGACCACGACGGCGCGCGGCTGTTCGGCCTCATAGAGCCGCAGCAGGTAGTTGGCGAAGCCGACGATGGCGCCGCCGCCCTTGTTGCCGGCGCGCCGGATCGTCTTGGGCAGGCCGTGATAGGCGCGGTGGGCGAACGAGTCGCCATCGATGACGAGCAGCGGACGGCGGTCGGACATCAGTTCCCCCAATTATCGATAGTCTCGGCGGACGCTAGGCGGTCCGCATTTCCTCCAGATAGGCACGTACCGTCGCCGGCTCGACGTTCTTTTCGATGAAGGCCTGGCCGATGCCGCGGGTCAGGATGAAGGTCAGCGCGCCGCGCACCACCTTCTTGTCCTGCGCGATGGCGTTCATCAGGTAGTCGGTGTCGGGCAATTCGCCCGGGATATCCGCAAGTCGGGTCGGCAGGCCGGCAGCCGCGAGATGCTGCGCGATGCGGCCGGTGTCCTGGCTTGGAGCGAGACCGAGCTTCGCCGAAAAGCCGTGCGCCAGCACCATGCCGATGGCGACGCCTTCGCCATGCAGCAGGCGGTCGGAATAGCCGGTGGCGGATTCTAGCGCGTGTCCGAAGGTGTGGCCGAGATTGAGCAGGGCGCGGACGCCGGTTTCCTTCTCGTCGGCCAGCACAAACCGGGTCTTGGCCGCACAGCAGCGTGCCACCATCTCGCCGCGCAGGGCCGCGTCGCCATCGAAAATCGCCCGGCGGTTGTCCTCGAGCCAGAAGTAGAACGCCTCGTCGTCGATCAGCCCGTACTTCACCACCTCGGCATAGCCGGCAGCGAGCTGGCGCGGCGGCAGCGTGTCGAGCGCGTCGAGGTCAGCCAGTACCAGCTTGGGCTGATGGAAGGCGCCGATCAGGTTCTTGCCGTGCGGCGAATTGATGCCGGTCTTGCCGCCGACGGAGCTGTCGACCTGCGCCAGAAGCGAGGTCGGGATTTGCACGAAATCCATGCCGCGCCGGGCGATCGCGGCGGCAAAGCCGGCGAGATCGCCGATGACGCCGCCGCCGAGCGCGATGATCAGGTCGCCACGCTCCAGCCGCGCCGCGAGGATCGCCTCCACCACTTCGCCCAGCCGGGCGAACGACTTGGTGCTCTCGCCGTTCGGCAGCACCACCGTGGCATAGCTGACCTCGGCGGCATCGAGCGAAGCGGTGAGCCGCGGCAGCTGCGCGATGGCGACTTCGGTGTCGGTCACGATGCCGAAGCGGCGGCCGGGAAACTTCGCCTTGAGCAGCGCGCCGGCGCCGTCGATCAGGCCGCTGCCGATGACGATGTCATAGGCGCGCTCGCCCAGCGGTACGTGGACAATGGTCGGCTCAGCCATTGGATTTCTCGTTGCTCAAATGGGCCAGCACCGCCTCCATGACTTCGGTCGCCACCTGATCTTGCGGCACATCGCGCGAGACGATGGTGACATCGGCCTCGGCATAGATGGGGTAGCGCGCATCGATCAGCTTCTGCAGTGTTTCACGCGGATTGGCGGTCTTCAGCAGCGGCCGGTTGGAGCGGCGCGAGACACGCTGGAACAAGAGGTCGAAATCCGCCTTGATCCACACCGAGATCGCGGATTCCTTCACCAGGGCGCGGGTTTCGGCGTTGATGAAGGCGCCGCCGCCGGTGCCCAGCACGATGTTCTCGTCCTTCAGCAGCCGGGCGATGACTTTCACCTCGCCGGCGCGAAAATCGGCCTCGCCATGGGCGCGGAAAATGTCCTCGATGGTCATGCCGGCGGCCTTCTCCACCTCCTCGTCGCTATCGACGAAGTGGCGACCGAGGCGTGCGGCGAGGCGGCGGCCGACGGTGGTCTTGCCGGCGCCCATCATGCCGATGAGGACGATCGGGCGGTGCCCGAGGAGCCGCTGCAGGTCCTCGCGCCGGTCGTCGCGTGTGGTCGTGCCGTCGCGTGACATCGCATTTCCTCGCTCGGCCGGGTTGAACCGTTAGGGCGGCATAAAGTCAATGCCCGCTATGGTCGGCCGGCTATGGTTAGCGTGCCCTTGATCGCGTTCGTCAAACAGGGGAGACTGGCCTTCGCGTGACAAAAGCGGATTGCCATGCCGACTCTCATTCGTCTGATCGTTATCCTGCTGATCCTGGTCGGGCTTGGCTACGGGGCCATGTTCGCGCTCGTCGCTATCGTGCAGCCGCGCGACAAGAACGTCACCATCCGGATTCCAGCGCGCGACCTGATGCCGTCGACACAGCGCGACCCGCTGGTGCGGCGCGAGATCAACACCACCCGCACGCCCGACGTGCCTGCCGCCGAGCCGGCGCCGGCAACCCAAACACCTGCGGCAGTACCAGCCGCCCAAGCACCCGCCGAGGGCGAAGTGGTGACGCGGCAACAGGGCGTCGAATGAGCGGCGCGCATCTGGTCGAGGCGTTCCTCGAGATGATGAGCGCCGAACGGGGTGCGGCGAAGAACACCATCGAAGCCTATCGCCGCGACCTCACCGACTATTGCGGCTTTCTTGATCGCCGCAACACCGGCCCGCTGGCCGCCG
This sequence comes from Devosia sp., assembly GCA_046596525.1. Lineage (GTDB taxonomy): Bacteria > Pseudomonadota > Alphaproteobacteria > Rhizobiales > Devosiaceae > Devosia_A. The sequence continues at coordinate 3,718 of JBKJMF010000281.1, forward strand.
GGCGTGAGCAGGTAACGCAGTATCTGGCGTTCCTCGACGCCGAGGGGATCGCCGCGTCGTCGAGCGCCCGAAAACTCTCGGCCATCCGGCAGTTTCACAAGTTCCTCGCTGCCGATGCGGTGCGCAGCGACGACCCCACCCGAATCATCGCCTCGCCTAAGGCGCGGCGCGGCCTGCCCAAGGTGCTCTCCATCGCCGAGATCGACCGGCTGCTGACCACCGCCGA
>JBKJMF010000457.1:0-2576 GCA_046596525.1 Devosia sp.
AGCAGGTGCCCGCACGCCTTGCAGTGCACCGCATCCGGGTCGTGCCGCTGCAGCCCGCATTGCGGGCAGGGGAAGAACACCTTGTGCGGCCGGAACACCGCCTGCGCCAGCCGCACGAACAGTGAGATGCCGACGATCATCACTGCGATCGAGGTGAGCCTGCCCGCCGTGCCCGGCAGCGTCACGTCGCCATAGCCGGTGGTGGTCACCGAGGTGACGGTGAAATACAGCGCGTCGACATAGCCCTCGATTCCGGAATCCGGGCTGGCAAAGAAGGTGAGGATGAACCCCGAGACGAGGAACAAAAACGCCACGATGTTGACCACCGCCTCGCCCTGCTCGCGATACTGCGCCAGCTTGAACTTCTTTAGCGGCCGCCACAGCGCGCCGCTCTGCGACAGCGTCCATAGCCGGAGAATGCGCAGAAAACCGAGATTGGCTAGCCATTCCGGTAGCAGCAGCGTCACCAGAATGAAGATATCGACGATCGTCGTCGGCTGCCTGAGCCAGCGCAGCGGATCGGTGGAAGCGAGGCCGCGCGCCACCAGATCGATGATTAGCAGCGCCGCCACCGCTATATCGAACCAGATGAAGCTCGGTTGATCGCGCAGCAGAGGCGTCGCGATGAAGAACGCGATGATCGCGAGGTCTACCAGCAGCACCGCGAGTTGGAACCGCAGCGCCGTGGTCGAACTGCCGTGGTAGAGCAACCGCAGCGTCGAGCGCAGGCGTGCCACCCCGGCTGTCGGTCCGCTGCTCTTGTCGTCCACGCCGGCTTCTCCTCGTTCCGCCAAGAGCTTGCGTCCGGCGGCGCAGAAGTCAACGGAGCGCCGCGGCGAGCCGTGGTTCGATAACACGATGCGCGACGAACAGCACCGCCGCGCCGGCGATGGCCAGCACCCCCGCGATCCAGAACATCGCCACATAACCGGCGCCGGTGGCGACGACGCCGAATATGCCGGCGGAAAGCAGCCCCGCGAGCACGAACGACACGTCGAGCAGCGAGGTCGACAGCCCGACGCGGCCGCGGATCGCCTCCTGCATGTAGCTGATCGGAATGCTCATCAGCCCGGCCACGGCGACCGCGTTGATAATCTGCAGCCACAGCACGTCGCTGACACTATGCGCCTGGGTGAATAGGAACATGTAGACCGCATAGATCAGGCCGCACCAGACGATCAGCGTGTGCTTGCGCCAGCGCTGCGCCGCAAACCCCCAGGCCAGCGTGAACGGAATCTCCAGCAGCGCGGCGAGACCTGAATAGAGGCCGACATCGGCGACCGTGCCGCCGATATCGCCGACGATGGCGAGCGGCGCTACCGTTCCGCTGAGCCGCAGCGACACGTTGATCAGCACGATGCCGCCGATCCCCATCAGCATCGCCGGCGCGACCCCGCCGGCCGCGACCTCGCCACTGGCCTTCGTCTCGGCCGTTCCGATCCGCGCCGATGGCTCCCGAAGCAGGATGAGGAAGATCAATGCGCTGCCGAGATATGCCGCCGCCGCCAGCCCGTAGACGTCGAACACCTGGTAGGTCGCGGCGACCCACCCGGCGATCGGCGGCATCAGCACCCACGAGGCCGAAAACACCGTCCTCAGCACTGTGACCATGAACTCGGCCCGCTCGGGCTCGCGCGCATTGTAGTAGGCCCGCGCATAGCCGAAGCTTTGGCTGAACAGCGCCCCGCCGAACGGCATCAGGACGCAATAGGCGACGATGTAGGTGAGCATGCTGGGCATCGCGTAAACGAGGCCGAAGCCGAGTGCGCCCATTAGCGCCGCGAACAGCACCAGGATGCGCCGGTCGCCGATCCGGTCCGACAGGTATCCCATCGCCACCGAGGCGACGAGGCCGACCACCGCACCCACCGACAACAACAGCGCGTAGTCGGTGGTGGAGAACCCCAGCCCGTCGATGGCGGCGATGCCGGCATAGGGCAGGGTGGCGGCATAGCTGGTGCCGTTGAAGAACAGGTTCGCCGCGATGAGCGCCGTCATCGGCAGGCGCGGTCTCGTCGGCTCGGTCATCACAGGCCCTCCCGGCGACGACCCCTAGGCGAGATCGTCCCAGGCGGCCAATGAATTGGCGTGACACCAGGTATCAGCCGGGCTGATGGCTCAGTTGCAGATTTGGTCGAACCCGCAGTCATCCGGTGGGGGCATAGGCTCTTCGTCCTCGGTAGGCACGGAATCGGTACTGCCCTCGAGCAGGCTGGGAGGCTGATTGTTGGCCACGAAGCCCTTGTTGAAGCATTCCCGCGCCCCTTCGACGCGGAACGCGCCCAGCAGCGAGGCTTGCGACTGCGCGTACCTGAAGCTCGCCTTCAGGTCTTCACGCTGCTGTCCTTTGATCTCGTCAGCGTTACCGAGAATCTCTGACTTGCTGAGGTCGTACTCGCCCAGATCGCAGGTGTCGTCGAGCGTCACGCAGGTCTTGCCGAGGTTACAGAGCACTACGGCGCCGTGGTACAGCAGCACCCGTGTGTGCTCGTCATCGACGTTGAAATCGAACGACGTGCCGCGCACCCCGATCGTCCCCGTCGGGGTCTCGATCACGTAGCGATCCTTCGGCGCCC
>JBKJMF010000089.1:0-4977 GCA_046596525.1 Devosia sp.
TCGTAGCCGAAATAGCGGCCATCGGCGGAAAAGCCGAGCGCGGCGAAATTTGCCGCGTCGCCGGCCAGTGCCGGGGCGGCCGCGAGGGCCAGAAAGCCGAGACTAGCGGCCAGTCGAGCCGAAACCGCCTTCACCACGCTTGGTCGCATCGAGGGTCTCCTTGAGCTCGAACTCTATGCTCGAAACCGGCGCCACCACCATCTGGGCGATGCGATCGCCACGCTGGATGGTGAATGGGGCGTCGCCGTGGTTGATCAGGATTACCTTGATCTCGCCGCGATAGTCGGCGTCGATCGTGCCGGGGGAGTTGAGCACGGTCACGCCGTGCTTGGCCGCAAGCCCGGAGCGCGGACGGACCTGTGCCTCGTAGCCGGTCGGCAGCGCAATCGACATGCCAGTCGGCACCAGCGCGCGTTTTCCCGCTTCGATCGTCATGGTCTCGGAAGCGCCAAGCGCAGCTAGGAGATCAACTCCTGCCGCGCCCGTGCTCTGTTGCTTCGGAGCTTCGAGGCCCCGGCCGTGATCGAGCCAGATGAAATCGACAGTGACCCGATCCGTCATGGTCAGCGCGTATCGACGACGGCGAAGAACTCTTCCGGCAGCTTGGCGGTGCCGTCGAGCAGTTCGGTGAACTTCAGCACAACCTCGGCGGCATTGTCGCCGACCTTGGTCATGTTGGTCTCGGTGATGTGCTTGCCCTTGATGCGGATGGTGGCGGTGTGACCCTCGAAATAGGTCTTCATCATCGCCGCGGCCTGCGGGTCCTCGCCGCCGGTGCCCTCGCTGAGCTGGCTGGTCATGTCGCTGGTCTTGAAGGCCACGCGAACGACGCCCGGACTCACCACGGTGAAGCTCGAATCCTTGTTCGGGCCGTCTCCTCCTGTGAGGGTGGCGAGTTCGCCTTCCTTCACGCTCGTGCAGGTGGCGCCGCCATCGGCATTCTCGGTAAGGACGTCGCCCGCTTCCTTGCAGAAGCCGTCTTCCGGTTTGGCATCCTTGCCGCCGGCTTCCGCCATCTGCTTCAGCATCGGATAGAAATCGGCGCCCATCGTCATGGTGGTCGTGGACTTTCCGGTGGTCTCAGACAACACCTCGACCTCGGCGGTCATGTCGATACAGCCGGCGAGGCTGGCGGTCAGCACCAGCATGCCGGCGAGCCGGGAAATCGTCTTCAGGGTCATGTCATTCTCCTCAACATCGCGCGCCGCATTGCCCCCGTTGTAGGAGCCGGTCCCAGGCGCCGCAAGCTCATGTTGCCTCGGTATGGCCCCAGTGATGAACGCTTGATGAACCGGAGTTCACCCGGCGCTTCGCGCCGACCTTCCCTCGAAGGAAGCGGCGGAATCACAGCCCGAGCAGCCGCCACAGCGCCACCAGCAGTACCGCGGCGCCGAGCCAGAATCCGGCCACCAGCATGAAGCGGTTGAACTTGCGATCCGGGGAGTTCTTGTCGCGTTCGTAGTCGTCCAGCGCCGCCTCCGCCTTGGTGACGATCGCCGGCATGCGGCCGAGCATCGCGACGGTGGTGTCGAAATGCTCCTTCAGCTCCTCGATCCGCCCGAGCGGGCCAGCCGAGCGCCGCACCCAGTCGCCGACGATTGGTTCGGAGATGGTCCAGATATCGAGTTCGGGGTCGAGCGCCCGCGCCACACCCTCGACCAGCACCATGGATTTCTGCAGGAGGATCAGCTCCGGGCGGGTCTGCATCTCGAACAGTTCGGTGGTGGCGAACAGTTGCCCCAAGACCTTGGCCATCGAGATGTCGGAGACGCGGCGGCCGTGCTGCGGCTCGCCGATGGCGCGCAGGGCGAGCGCGAAGTCGTCGATCGACTGCGTCCGCGGGACGTAGCCGATCTCGAAATGCCGCTCGGCGATCAGGCGGTAGTTGCGGGTGATGAAGCCATAGAGGATATCGGCGAGGAAGCGCCGCTCGCGCCGCGTCAGCCGCCCCATGATGCCGAAATCGACGGCGATGACGTCATGCGTCTTCGCGTCGGCGAACAGGTTCCCCGGATGCAGGTCGGCATGGAAGAAGCCGTCGCGCACGGTGTGGCGGAGGAAGGCCTGGAGCAGGTTCTTGGCCAGTTCCTTGCGGTCGACCCCGGCGGCGTCGAGCGCTGCATTGTCGCGGATCGGGATGCCGTCGACCCAGGTGGTGGTGAGGACGCTATCCGAGGTGTAGTCCCACAGCACCGTGGGGATGACGAAGCCGGCGTCGTCCTTGATGTTGTCGTGGAACTCCGATATCGCCGCCGCTTCGAGCCGCAGGTCGAGTTCGATGCGGGCCGAGCGGTCGAGCGTCGTGACCACGTCCACCGGCCGGAGGCGTCGCAACTTGGGCACCAGCGTTTCGGCGAGTTTGGCGCCGGCATACTGGCTCTCGATATCGGCGCGGAAGCGCTGGCGGATGCCGGGACGGAGGATCTTCACCGCCACCTTGTGCCCGCCATTGCCCTCGGTGAGTGTGGCGTGGTGGACCTGGGCGATCGAGGCAGCGGCGATCGGCGGCGAGAACTGGGTAAGCTCTGCGGCGCGCGAACCGAGCGCGGCCTGGAGCAGCCCGGGGACGAGTTTCTCGTCGAACGGCTCCATCGCGTCCTGCAGCACGGCGAGCTCGGCGGCGACATCGGCGCCGACGATGTCGGGGCGGGTGGCAAGGGTCTGGCCGAGCTTCACATAGGTGGGACCGAGCCGGTTGAGCGCGCGGGTCAGCCGCTCGACCTTGCCGGTGCGCTTCACCTCGCCGCGCTCGAACAGCCGTCCGAAGCGCACGCCGGCCTGCATTACCGGCGGCAGCGCGTCATTGTCGAAGATCGACAGCGCGCCTTCGCGCGCCAGAACGAAGCCGGCCCGAGCCAGGCGAAAATACGCGGCGAGCCCCATGGTGTCAGAGCTTCCAGGCCGCGTGCAGCGCCGCGATGTTGCCGGTGAATGGGGTGTGGGTGACGCGCTTGAACCCAGAGTCCGAAATCATCCGGCTGAAGCGCTCGGGCGTCGGGAACTTGCGGATCGATTCCACCAGGTATTGGTAGGGCTGCGCATCGCCGGTGACGGCACGGCCGATCGGCGGGATGACGCGGTCGGAGAAGGCCTTGTAGATATCGGACAGCACCGGGGTATCGACCTGGCTGAACTCGAGGCAGAGGAACCGCCCGCCGCGCTTCAAGACGCGATGTGCTTCCTTCAACGCCAGTGCGATGCGCGGCACGTTCCGGATGCCGAAAGCGATGGTGTAGGCGTCAAAGCTCTCGTCCTCGAACGGCAGCGCTTCGGCATTGGCTTCGACGAACTTCACCTGCGCCGGGAAGCGCCAGTTGTGCGAGCGCTCCTCGCCGACCCTGAGCATGTCGGTATTGATGTCGGAGACGGTGACTTCGGCATAGCCGACCGAGGCGTTGACGATGCGCTCGGCGATGTCGCCGGTGCCACCCGCCATGTCGAGGACTCGGTATGGCACTCCGCCCTGCTTGGGAGGGGCAAGCCGCGCCACCATGGCATCCTTCCAGATACGATGGACGCCGCCGCTCATCAGGTCGTTCATCAGGTCGTAGCGGTCGGCGACGCGGTGGAACACCTCGTTGACGAGGCCCTGCTTGTCGTCGAGGTCGACCGTCCGTTCGCCGAAATGCGTGGTCTCAGCCATGCTCGATCTCCGAATTGCCGGCGTTATAGCGGATGGCCATGCGGCTTGCCATGCGGGAAACGGGCGCATGGTTGAGCTGGTGTCAGCGACCGGCCAGCGCCTCGGCTTCGGCGGCAGGCGGCAGCGGCGGGCCGGCGTCGATACTGCCGAGGAACGCATCGAGTGCCGCGAGCGACGATGCGGGGGCATAGCCATCGTTGGCGGGTGGTGCATCGATGGCAATGGCGACCCGCCATTCGGCCCCTGTCCGACAGGCGACTGCCACCGTGGTGAGGGCGCCGTCGAGCTCGAACTCGCGGCAGAGCGTCGACTGGGCATCGGTGAAAGTGGCGATCGGTCTGATCACCGCATCCCCGAGTCGCGCTTCGGCGCCCGAGGGGAGACTTGCGAGCTGGGACGTGATCGCCGGCGCCAGCGGCGCGCCGATCGCCACCAGCGGCGCCTCGCGCGCCCCGCCCACGAGGTAAGCAACCGGGCCGACCGCGATGGCTGCGATTGCCGCTGCGGCAGCTATCGGCACGAACATCGATGCCCGGCGCGGGAACGGCACGACCTTGCCCTCATGGGCCGCGACGGCGGCCTTGACCCCAGCGGTGAGCCCGGCGGGGACCGGCTGGTCCGCAAGCGAGCCGAAGACCGCCTTGGCCGCCTTGCCGCCGGTGACGATCAGCTCCAGCCGTTCGGCCAGCGCGGCGTCAGCCTCGATGGCTACCGCGACCTCCGAGAAGCGCGGCTCGTCGAGCACGCCATCGGCAAAGGCCATCAGTTCTTCATCGTCGAACGGCTGGTTCATTTCTTCCTCACAGCACCCGGCCCGATTCAACGCCCACATCCTCCGCGACGCGCTTGCGGGCCCGCGCCAGCCGGCTCATCACCGTGCCGATCGGCAGCTCGAGCACGTCGGCGGCATCACGATAGCTCAGCTCCTCGACGCAGATGAGCAACATCAGCTCTCGCTGTTCCTGCGGCAGCCGGTCGATCGCCTCAGCGGCTTTCCTCAGCATCAGGCGCCGCTCCGGCACCGGTTCTCCCTCGATGGCGACGAGGTCGTCACGCACGGTGACGTCGAGCTCTTCGCCGCGGGTCCTCAGCCGCCTCAGGCGGTCGTACCAGAGGTTGCGGACGATCCGGAACATCCAGGCATCGAAACGCAGCCGGTCGTCCAGCGTCGCCGCGGTGGCAAGGGCCCGCTCGCACGCCGCCTGCACCAGGTCGTCGGCAACGTCTGCGGCACGTGCCAGTGAAATGGCATACCGCCGCATCCGCGGCAGGGCTTCGATCAGCATTGGTCCGATGGCGCTGGTCATGGGCTTTCCTGCTGCGATGACGCGGCA
>JBKJMF010000117.1:0-3698 GCA_046596525.1 Devosia sp.
TGGAAGACAAACCAGTCTGGATTAGTGGCACGCAGGGTCAGCACCTGATCGTGCTGGAACCGCGCCGTGACGAAGGCGACGAAGCGGTGATAGTCGACCGCATGGGTCGGCCCGACCGGGGCGGGGGCGTAGTCGAGGGGCAGCACCACTTGATCGAAATCGTCGTAGGCGGTGGCCCAGAAATGCCCGCCCCACGCACCGTTGAGCGCGGCGATGGTCTTGTACTTGTCCTTGAGGAAGGCCTGGAACTCGGCCAGAGTCACCGGACCGTAGGACAGCGATCCAGAGGTATTGAGCTCATTGTCCGTCTGCCAGCCGATGATGTGCGAATTGCCGCGATAATGCTCGGCCATCGCTTTAGTGATGCGCTTCGAATGCTCGCGGAACACTCCGCTCGCAAGATTGGCGTGCTGGCGCGAGCCATGGCTCATGGCGCGGCCATTGGCATCGACGCGCAACACTTCGGGATAACGCGCCGTCAGCCAGCGCGGCGGCGTCGCCGTCGGCGTGCACATGATGGTCTTGATGCCAGCCTTGCCCAGCACATCTATGGCGCGGTCGAACAAATCGAAGTCGAACGTCCCCTCATGCGGCTCGATAATATGCCAGGCGAATTCCGCCAGCCGCACCGTGTTGAAGCCCGCCGCCGCCATGCGGTCGGCGTCGCGCTGCCAATAGCTCTCATCGACATGCTCCGGATAATGCGGGGCGCCGACGAGGAAAGTGTCGGTCGCGATCGGCCGCCAGACAGAGAGCGGCGCGGATTTCGAGGCAGTCGTCATAGTCGGAAAACTCCAGGCGATAGTCTATTTGATGGCGCCGGCGGTGAGGCCGCCCTGCCAGAACCGCTGCAGCAGCAGGAACACCACGATGACCGGGATGATGCTCACCAGCGCGCCGGTGATGACGATCGAGAACAGCACCTGTCCGCCGCCACCGCCCTGCTGCGCGAGCTGATACCAGGTCGCAAGGCCCACCGTGATCGGCTGATACTCCTGCGAGCGCAGCACGATGAGCGGCAGGAAGTAATTGTTCCAGGTCCCGACGAACGAGAGCAGCGCCACGGTCACCATGCCCGGCGCCACCAGCCGCAGCACGATGGCGCGGAAGATCAGGAACTCACCGGCTCCATCGACACGCGCTGCGTCGAGCAGTTCGTCGTCGACGCCCTGCTCGATATAGACGCGCATCAGATAGACGCCGATCGGCGAGATCATCGAGGGCAGGATCACGCCCAGTGGATTGTCGCTGAGACCCGAAAGCGCCAGCAGCAGGAAGATCGGCACGACAAGGGCCGTCTGCGGGACAAACACCGCGCCCAGCACGAGCCCAAAGGTCAGATTTCGCCCGCGGAACTTGAACTTGGCGAACGCATAGCCTGCCGCGGTAGAAAAGATCGCGGCACCGAGCCCGGCGGCGGTCGAATAGAGCACGCTGTTGAACATCCAGCGCAAGAAGATGCCATCGTCGCGGCTGAATAGATCGCTCAGATTTTGCCAGAGGTTGAACTCGGTACCGAAGCCGAAGCCGAACGTGGCGAACAGGTCGCCATTCGTCTTGGTTGCCGATAGGACCAGATAGACCAGCGGCACGAAGCTGTAGACGAGGAACAGTGACAGCAGCAGCGTGAGGATGATCCGCGAGCGCCGCCGCTCGCCGGGCCGGCGCCTGGCAGCTTCGAAAGTGGCGATGTCGGTGGTCGCAGTCATCATTGCTCCCGCCGACGGCGGTTGGTGATCAGGGTGAAGATGTAGGAGGCACCGGCGATCACGATGCCAAGCACGAAAGAGACGGCGGCCGCGTAGCCATACTGCTGGTTCTGAGTCGCCAGCGAATAGGCATAGAGGTTCGGCGTGTAGCTCGAATTGACGGTGTCTCTGGCGAGCGCGCGCATCAAAAACGGCTCATTGAACAGCTGCAGTGTGCCGTTGATCGAAAAGATGATGGTGAGCAGGATCGCCGGCCACAGCAGCGGCAGCTGGATCAGCCGCGCAAATTGCCAGGGCGAGGCGCCATCGATCCGCGAGGCCTCGGCGAGGTCCGACGGGATCGCCTTCAGCGCGGCGTAGTAGATCACCATATTGTAGCCGACATATTCCCACGTCACGATTTTGGCCAATGAGAAGATCATCGCGCCCGGCGACAGGAAGTCCGGGGGCGGCAGGTTGAACGCCTTGGCCATCTGCGTGAACGGGCCGAAGGAGGGGCCGTAGAGATAACCCCAGATGATCGTCGCGATCACGCTCGGCACGGCGTAGGGGAGGAAGAAGCCCAGCCGGAAGACGCCCTTGGCATAGACCTGGCCGCGGATCGAGCACGATGGCGAACAACAGCGCCAGGCCCAGCATGATCGGCACCTGCACGATGCCAAACAGAACGAGGTTCCACACGCCGCCCCAGAATTTGGCGTCGCCTGTGACCTTGATGTAGCTGGCTGCGCCCGCGAACTGCCGTCCGCCCACCAGCGTGTCGCGGAAGAGGCTCATGTAGAACGCATAGACCAGCGGCGCGACGATGAAGGCGATAAACAGCAGCACGAAGGGCGCCAGGAACAGATAGGGCGCGAGCTTTCGTGACGTAAAACCGCCCGATCGCGCTGGGCGCGTCGCGGCGGCTGGCGAATTCGACATTACCATGGTCCCCGTCCGGCAAGATGAAGAGATCGGGCGCGCCGATCAGGCGCGCCCGGCCGTTGCCCGGGAGATTAGGCTACGGTAAAGCCTTGTTCCTGCGCGTAGGTGACCACGGCGTCCTGGATGCGGTCGAACGCATCGGACAGCGTGCCGTTGCCGGCGATCGAGGCGCCGAATTCATCGGACATCGACTGGTAGAGGAAGCTCTGGAACGGGCTCCACTCAAACGGCGCCACGGCATTCGCCGATTTGGCGAACACTTCGTTCACCGCCTGGCCGCCGTAGAAATCCATCTTGTTGCCCGCCCATTCCGGGCTCGACAGCAGCGCTTTGGTGGTGGGGAAGAAGAATTGCTTGGTGGTGTAGAGCTTTGTGGCTTCGGGATCAATGTTCAGCCAGATCGCGACTTCGGCGGCCTCGGCCAGATGCTGGGTCGCTTTCATCACGGCCAGCGTCGAGCCGCCCCAATTGCCGGTCGCGAACTTGCTCGCGTCCCACTGCGGCAGATCGGCGGCACGCCACTGGCCCGCGCTGGTCTTGGCGAACGAGGTCAGGAACACCGGACCCCAGCCCGCAGTGAGCCATGTGGCATAGCGGCCCGAGTCGAGGCCGGTGTACCACTCATTGTTGAAGCCCGGCTTGGTCTCGATGACACCCGCGGTAATAAGGTCCTGCCAATAGGCGGCGAAGTCCTTGGCAATCTTGTCGTTGATGTTGATCACGAGCTTGTCGCCATCGCGGCTGACCGGCTTCCAGCCCATCGGCCACAGCAGAGCATTGACCCAGTCGCCTGAGCTGAACAGCGCGTCGGTGATGAACACATTCGGATCGGCCGCATGGATCTTCTTGGCCGCATCGGCAAACTCGGCCCAGGTGGTGGGCGGCGTGATCCCAAGCTTGTCGAAGATGTCCTTGCGGTAGAGCATCGCCATCGGACCGGTATCCTGCGGCATGGCGTTGACCACACCGTCCTTGCCGAGCTGGCTCCATGTGCCTTCTGGGAACTCCTCCTTGTGCGGGTTTGCCCACTGGCCGATGTCGGCGAAGGCATCGAGTTGGCGGAAG
>JBKJMF010000294.1:0-3672 GCA_046596525.1 Devosia sp.
GTAGACAGACATACCGAGTGCGCCGCCGATGATGAACCCGCCATCGAGCTCGCTTTCGATGGTGAGCCCGCCGCCGCCGCCGGAGATGGTGGTATCACCGGATGCGAACGAACCGCCCGCAAAAGAAAGTCGCGTAGGCGCCGCCCTGTTTGGCGGCCGGCTCGGCCGCGACGGTATCGATGACCAAGTCAGCTGCGGCAGCGGCGCCGGCCGAGGCCATAACCGCGGCAACAGCCACGGCAGACAAAATACGCTTCATGAAATGCCCCATAGAATCTATGTGGCAACGTTTGCATCGCCCCGACGAAAAACGCGAGCGGAATGTTAAATCAGCGAATAGAAACAAATCGGTAGGCAGCGTGCCGGCAAACAGAAAGGCCGGGATCGCTCCCGGCCTTCGTAGTCGAAATGATAGAAGCTGTTATTCTTCGCTAGTGTCCAGATCGGCGGTCGCGGCCTGCTGCTCGGCGGCGAAGGCCTGGTTTGCTTCCTCGCCGTAGTTGATCGCAGTCAGGTCTTCGCCCTTCTGCTGGCGCGCGGCTTCGTCATCCGAACGGGCGACGTTGACGCTGATCGTGACGGCGACTTCGGCGTGCAGGTGCAGCGGCACCGTGTGGACGCCGACGGTCTTGATCGGGTTGGCGAGGTCGATCTGCGAACGGGCGACGTTGTAGCCATCCGTGATCAGCGCGTCGGCGACGTCGCGCGAAGACACCGAACCGTAGAGCTGGCCGGTTTCGCCGGCCTGGCGGATGATAACCACCGACTTGCCGTTGAGGCCCGAAGCGATGCCGGCGGCGGCCTCGCGGCGCTCCTGGTTGCGCGTCTCGATGTCGGAGCGATCGCGCTCGAAGCGCTTGCGGTTGGCTTCGGTGGCCCGCAGCGCCTTCTGCTGCGGCAAGAGGAAGTTACGGGCGAAACCGTCCTTCACCGACACTTCGTCGCCGATGTGGCCGTGCTTGCCGATACGCTCGAGGAGAATGACTTTCATTTTTCTATCCTTTGCTGTCCTGCCTCGTGGGCAGTTAGGAGCCGCCGACGATCGGCAGCCCCAGCGAGTCCCGATCCGTTCTTACTGAACGGCGTAGGGCATGATGCCGATGAAGCGGGCGCGCTTGATGGCCTTGGCCAGTTCGCGCTGCTTCAGGGCGGAGACCGCAGTGATGCGGGAGGGGACGATCTTGCCGCGCTCGGATACGTAGCGCTGCAGCAGACGAACGTCCTTGTAGTCGATCTTCGGCGCGTTCGGGCCCGAGAACGGGCAGGTCTTGCGGCGGCGCTGGAACGGACGGCGGGCCGTGGTCGTGGTTAGGTCTTTGATGGCCATTTGGCTGATCCTTCCGAGTTCTTAGAAGCGGCGCGGGCGGCGTTCGCCGCGGTCGAAGCTGCCACGGTCGCCACGCGGGCCACCCGGACGGTCGCCACGGTCGTCATCGCGATCGCGCTTCTGCATCATGGCCGAGGGGCCTTCTTCCAGCTCGTCGACGCGGATGGTCATGAAGCGCAGGATGTCTTCATTGATGCCCATCTGGCGCTCCATCTCGGCGATCGCCTGGTGCGGCGCGTCGATGTTGAGCAGGGTGTAGTGCGCCTTGCGGTTCTTCTTGATGCGGTACGAGAGCGACTTCAGCCCCCAGTACTCGTTCTTGGTGACCTTGCCGCCGCCGCTGGTGAGCACTTCGGTCAAAGCCGTCGTCAGCTCTTCCACCTGCGTCGGGGAAACGTCCTGGCGAGCCAGAAAAATGTGTTCGTAAAGGGCCATAAGCGCCTTCCTTCCAGTTGACTATCAACACATTCCACTCGGCGCGGAGCCCCTTTGAAGCCGGAAAGGCACCAAAGCAGTCTTCTAAAGAGCGGGAACACGGGAGGACGGGCGAACCCTATCCGGAAATACCGGACCCTCCGTTCAGCCCCCGGCCGAACGAATGCGAGGCGGGCTATAGGTCAAAATGCCCGGGATAGCAAGCGGCGCGGCCGGGAGCGCTGGGCGCCGGACTGGGGAACAAATCAGCCGATGCCTCCTTTACCACAGGAAGGAGAACATCATGACCGATCCCCACAAGCCGCTCCCATCCGACAAGAAGCCCAGCAAGGCACCTGCCGATCTCCCGGATACCGATCAGCCGGTTAGGGAACTACCGGAAGGGCAGCTACCGGGGATGCCGGTCTGGCGCGATCCGCTGATGAACCCGGGCCCCACACCATCCCAACGCGAGACACCGCCGCTCGACTGAGACGGCCTACTCAGCCACCCGCGCCCTCGGCACCTCATACCCCTGCGACACCAGCAGCGAGGTGATTGACGGCGTCAACGCCCGGCAGCCGCAGTACAGCGCATGGTCGTAGTGCCATTCCGCTCGCTGCTTCTTGGTGGGATTGGCGGGCATCCTGTGCTCACGATGCCACTCGGCGTTGATCTTGCCCATCGTTGGCCTCTTTAATCGCCACCGCTCTTGCGCTAGTCAGGCCCAGCGGCTGCAATATGATAGCCCTGCCGAGACCGCCATGACCACCATCGACGCCGTCGCGCCCGCCATCCCCGATCGCAATGCCGTGCGCACTGCCGAGGCGGTGATCCGACCGCATATCCGGCGTACTCCGGTGATCGAAGCGCCGGCCGCCGATTTCGGCCTCGATGGCGCGCCGTTCTCCTTCAAGCTCGAATTCATGCAGCACTCGGGAACCTTCAAGGCCCGCGGCGCCTTCGCCAACCTGCTGATCCGCCCCGGCGCCGAGCGCGGCGTGGTGGCGGCCTCGGGCGGCAACCACGGCGCCGCCGTCGCCTACGCAGCGCAAAAACTCGGCATTCCGGCGCACATCTATGTGCCGCGCATCTCGTCGCAGGCCAAGATCAAGCGCATCCTGCAATATGGTGCGCAGATCGTCATCGGCGGCGACACCTATGTCGACGCCTATGCGGCCAGCCATGCCTTCGCGACGGAGAACGGGCTGCTCGAAATCCACGCCTACGACATGTACGAGACGCTGTGCGGGCAGGGCACCGTAGGCCTCGAGTGGCTGGAGCAGGCGCCGGGGCTCGATACGCTGCTGGTGGCGGTGGGCGGCGGTGGCCTGATCGGCGGCATCGCAGCGGCGGCCGCCGGCTGCGTCCGCATCATCGGCGTCGAGCCGGAGAATGCGCCGACCCTCAACAAGGCCATCGAAGCCGGCCGTCCCGTCGATGTCCCGGTGAGCGGCGTCGCCGCCGACAGCCTCGGCGCCCGCCGCATCGGCAACCTGAGCTTCGCGCTTTCCGGCTTCATCGACCGCTCCGTGCTGGTCACGGACGAGGCGATCGTTGCGGCACAAAAGACCATATGGGACGTATTGCGCGTTGCGGTGGAACCCGGCGGCGCCGCCGCGTTGGCTGCCGTGCTCTCTGGCCGCTATGTGCCAGCGCCGGGCGAAAAGGTCGGCGTGCTGCTCTGCGGCGCGAACACAACGGCGGTGAAGTTCGACTAGGCGCGCGATGGAGGCTACCGAATGGTATTGACCGAACCTCAACGGGCGCTCGCCGACACCATGAGCGAGATCAGCGAGTTCTGCTGGTTCGGGGGACGATGAACCCTGGGGGAACTACCCGATTCCCACCGAATACCGTGAACGACTCAGGCAACTGTCCGACGCGGCCGGTGGTTGGGTCTATTGGAACGATGAACCCAACGTCTCCGC
>JBKJMF010000496.1:0-6197 GCA_046596525.1 Devosia sp.
CCAGCCCGTTGCCGTGGCGCGCCTGTTGCGCGACTGGCTTGCCGCACCCCGATCGACCCCTACCCAACAGTTTGCCAAGGAGTTCTCATGAGCGACGACGACAAGGGCGCCAAGGCGGCCCGCATATCCCGCATCGATGCGCCCAGGGCAGAAGTGCTGCAGGTCGAGCGTCGCGACTATCCCGAACTGGCGCCGACCGACCGGCCGCGCAGCCAGTCGCTGGATGGCTTCGACGAGGTCTATACCGATATCGTCGATTACATCGTGCGTTGCACCCACAAGATCTGGGACGAGCGCGATATCGGGCTGATCTACACCCACTATACCCACAACTGCGTGCTCTACGGCACGATGGGCACGATCTACAACCGCGAGGACGTGGTGCGCGACACCATCCAGCGGCTGGTGTCGTTCCCCGAGCGGCGCGGCATGGCCACCCAGGTGATCTGGAACGGCAACGACAAGGACGGGTTCTACACCTCGCACCTCGTCACCGGGTCCGGCCGCCACACCCAGTTCGGCCATCTCGGCCAGCCCACCGGCCGCCCGTTCGTATCGCGGACGATCGCCGACTGCATGATCATCAGGAACAAGATCTACCGCGAGTGGGTGGTGGCGGACACCGCCGCAATCATCCGCCAGCTCGGGCTCGACCTCGATGCATTCGCGCTACGCTTCGCCAAATCCGCCCTCGACCGCGGCCAAACTAACCTCGACATCGGCGAGAACCGGCGCCTCCTCGGCCAGTATCCGCCCGAGACCGAGGCCGACACCTCGATCGCCAACAACGACCTCGAGGCGGAGACGCTGCGCTGGACGCATGAGGTGTTCAACAAGCGCATGTTCGGCAAGATCAACGAGGTCTATGCCCCGACCGTCCAGTACCACGGGCCGAACATGAAGGAGCTTTACGGCGTCGCCGCGGTGATCCACCAGCACCTCGGCCTGATCGGCTCGCTGCCCGACGCCGCCTACATGCCGCAGTATGTCTGCTCGGTCCCCTGCGAAGAAGGCGGCACCAAGGTCGCTGTGCGCTGGATCATCGAGGGCCACCATCTAGGCTACGGCATTCTCGAGAGCCTCGGCGAACACCCCACCGGCAAGCGCGTCCAGGTCATGGGCATGACCCACTACCACTACAAGAACGGCAAGATCGTCGACGAGTGGAACGTCTACGACGAACTGAGTCTGCTGACCCAGGTCAAGCTCGCACAGCTGTCGGATGCGCCTGTTGGCGAGTGAAAATCCACCGGTCGCTTGGTGGGCGACCGGTTCTGCCCCCAAACTCCCGGCGCGTCCGGTCAAATAATATCGAAGGATGAAAACCTCCGAGGTTCGCGCGGGTGGCAACCCTCGGCGACAGCGGCTCGCGCTGTTAGAGGATGCATTGAGACAAAGCGATAGAGTTTCCGACCCATGGTGCCGGTCGCGGCACAGCCGGCAACACCAGCCGCTCCGGCCGCGACGCCATAGCTGTTAGCGGCCGCCTCTTGTTGCTTTCGTGGTATGCATCCACCGTCTAGGAAGGATCGATCCGACGGCGAGCACTTGCATGGAACTTTCACCTGTCATGGACACCTACTGGCGCTTCGCCCATGAGCGCCAGCAGGTCTACTTCAAGCGCCTGCAGGACCCGGTCGGTCCTTGGACCGACGACCCGATCATTGGCCGGTACCGTTTCACCAATGCCTATCGCGCATCAGACCGGGTGAGCCAGTATCTCACCGAAAACCGCGTCTCTGCGCCTAGAGTGGTCATGCTGCCTCCTTGATTGTGTAGAGCTGGCGGCCTGCGGCGAGCAGCTCATCGATGTCGCCCAGGTTCCACTTTCCGCCATCGCCGGGATCGAGCTTGGCGTAGGTCGAGTTGATCGTCAGGGGCCCGATCTCAAGGTCTGCTTCATGCGCCAGAAAATACTGCAGGCGTGCGAGGCCGATCAGATTTCCCAGCAGGCGCTGCACATAGTAATGGGAGCGATAGGTGGCATTCAGCCGAACCTTGCCGCGGTCCAATTTGATGCTGAGGTGCATGAGGCAGGGAGGTGCCCGTACATCGGACGCCGATCGACGGCCCCGTTGCAGATGGCAATCTCGTCGCCAACCGCCTCGTATTCCTCCATCGCGTGGCCCAGCCCAAGCTCGAACGTGGCCTTGTACTGGCCTTTCCAGTGTATTTCATGCTGGTGACTTCGCTTAAAACCTCGAGCGAAGCCTACCGGCTGCCGGCGACGCTGTGGCCGCGACAGCTGACGTTTGATGCCTACCCATTCGTCATTAAGGCTTGGAATTACTGGCAGACGCTGGCAAACACCGTGTTTGTCGCTGGTACCGCCTCGCTCGGCGCAACGATGCTTGGCGGCGTTGCCGCTTACGGTTTCTCCCGTATGGAGTTTACCGGCAAATCGCTGCTCTATGCGACCGTGGTCGGTTCAATGGCAATCCCCGCGATGGTAACGCTCGGGCCAATCTTTCTCGCCTACAAGGACTTTCGCCTCCTGGACACGCATCTTGGCCTCGTCCTGATCTTCATGGCGGGAGGCATCCCGGTAGCCTTCCTCACGCTGTTTTCCTACTTCAAGGCAATAACCAAGGAACTCGACGAGGCCTCGTCCATCGACGGGTGCTCCCTGATCGATACGTTCTTCCGCATCATCATGCCGGTCGCCCTACCCGGTTTCGCAGTGACGTTCCTGCTGCTGTTCATCGCAGGTTGGAACGAATTCCTCTTCGCGTTTACGCTGACCATCACACCGGATACGCGGCCTGCTTACCGTCCGCCTCTTCGAGAGTGCCGGTGCGCGCCGACGCCAATACTATTCCGTACGACCTGATCGCCGCCGGCGGCATGCTGATCCTGATCCCCCTGGTTCCCGTCCTTTTGCGCGTGCAAAAGCAGTTGGTGGAAGGGATCCTGGCGGGAGCTGTCAAAGAATAGCCCGCAACTCTCCCGCCCTTCGCAGCAGTGTTGGATGCATCGAGGCCGTGTGACAGAGGTCGACTCCGTCGCGCTATACGCCTTTGAGGCCCAGCGGACGATCGAACATACTAGCCTGCACCGGTGGTAGAATTTGAACTCTGCCCAACGCCAAGTGCCAAATCGGCACCCTCACACCTCACTGGGATGGAATACACATAATTGTGGACAGCTAGGCGGCGGCTGCATTGACTGCCGCCATGCTGCGTTTCAGTGCGGCGAGGCAGGTTGCATCAATGGCCGTACCTACATCACCCTCCATTATGGCGAGCGCGCGCGATACCGGCATCGCAGCCCGGTACGGCCGCTCGGCGGTCAGCGCGTCGAAGATGTCGGCGGTGGTGACGATCCGCGTCTCAAGCCCAATCTTACGGCCTTTGAGACCCAGTGGGTAACCGCGGCCATCCAGCCGCTCATGATGTGTCGCAGCGATCTCGGCGAGGCTAGCGAAAGCGCCGATCCGCGACAGGATGCGCTGGCCGAGCGCGGCATGCTCCCGCATCGAGACCCATTCTTCCTCGTCAAGCTTGTCAGGCTTGTCGAGGATCTGGTTAGACACCCCTAGCTTGCCGATATCGTGCAGCAGTGCCGCGCGCTTGAGCCAGCGCCGCCGCGCCAGCGGTAGGTTCAACTGCTCGGCGATCATGTCGGCGAACAGCGCCACCCGGTCGCTATGGCCGCTGGTATAGGGGCTCTTTGCGTCGATCACACGGGCGAACCCAGCGGCAATGTCGTCCAGGTAATCTTCGTCGACGATGATCGTGCGCCGCTGCGGCTCGAGCCCGATAACCCGCTTATCAATATCGGCGGCCGCCAGACCGTCCCAAAACGCCGTGTCCGCCGCGATCCGCGTGAAGATGGCGACATAATCCGGGTCGAACCAGTTGCCCGACCGCGCTTGGATCTCGGCCAAAGCGGCCGCGGGTCCCCCGGTCATGAGGAACACGTCGGCCACCTGCGCGATCAACGCGATGCGGGCCAGCGGCGAAATCGCGGCGCCGCTGCGACCGATCGGGTGGCCGCGACCGTTCCAGTGCTCGTCTAGGTCGAGGATAGCGCCGGCGACTCGTTCGGAAAAGCGCATCTGCCGGGCGATCTCCGCACCGCGCGTGCAGCGCGTCTCGATCAGCTCAGTGACTATCTCGCCGCCATGCATGGCGATGTTAAGGATCGAGCGGAAGCGCTCGGCCAAACCGGCCTTCATCCCGGTATGAGATAAGACGAAGCGCAGAACCTGTGGCAGCGCGTCATCGACGCGCTTGTGGTCACGCTTGAAGCTCAGGTCGTCCGCCAGGTAGAGCTGGCAGATGCGCGCGGCATTTGAGCTGCAGCCGGCATCCTTGAGCAGCAGGGTGTAGTAGAGGTCGCCGAGCATCGCCTCGTCGAAGCCCAGTTCCTGGCCCAGGTGCATGCCGATCCAACAGCAGCGCACCCCGTGGCCGGGCGGTTGCCCTTCGGTGATGTCTAGCGCATGACTGAGCGCGCCCACAAGCTCGGCGAGTTCGACTCGAGTTTCCCCGTTGCGAGCGGCATCCATGGGCCTATCTAAACGGACTATGCGTTAACACTTAGTGCCATACGGTACTGTCCGCGCGGAGTGGATACCCGTCACCGCGGCGTGCTGATCATCGATCACGAGCTTCTCCGTGCGACTCCCGAGCAAGATCGCTGCCTTAGGTGGACGTGTCTCGATCCCCCAACGGAATCCCAACCTCAGCTTGTTCAGTTGATCAACGCGACCCCAAGATTCAGGTAAGCTGAGAACGCCACCCATGCCGCGTATGGGAAGAACAAGAGCGATGCCGCTCTGTTAATCCGCCATGAGAGCAGAACGAATGCGCCGATGGCGATTAGAAGCGCGAGAATGATGCCTAAGGCGAGCCATGTCAGATGGAACCAGAAGAACGCCGGCGACCACATCCAGTTGAGGATCAGTTGCACGGTCCAAAACTGCATCGCAGCGCTGTCAGGCGCTCGCACCGCTGTTAGCCAGCCTGATACGGCGATCAGCACGTAGAGCGTCGGCCAAACGACTGCAAAGACCCAGTTCGGCGGGTTGAATTCTGGCTTCGCCAAGGCCTGATACCAGCCATCTGTCGGCATGCTAGCCCCGATGAAGGCGCCGAAACCCACAACCGCGACAACAAATCCCACCAAAAGAGCGAAGTCGGCTAAGCGCTGACTGCGGAGTGTGGCGGTTGATCGACTTTCACGACCTCGGCGCCTACCGACCATCGTTTCCCCCGTCGAGACTGGTTTCTACCCACCGATTGTTTCGCAGCGGTGCGGGCGCCGATTTAGCTCGGTCGGTTGAAACTATAGCGGTTCCGACAGCGTAGCTGTCCCTCTCTTTCGTGGTTCAATAGGACGACAAATTGGAACTGTCAGCACTTGACGAACTCTTCGCCAGATTAGTTAGGGGAGAATATGTGGAGGGCTAGGGGCATACTCGGCATCGAGAGTTCGACACCCTGTTTAATGAGGCCGGCCAGCTGTGGCGAAGGAGAGAGAACGGGAGATGGACGCTAGAGGACCCTGCGTCCGTCCACCGGGCAGAGGTCGTTCAAATTACCCATTGATCGCCCTGCTTGCATCGGAAGATCGGGGATTTCGGACACTATCCTCTCTAGGCGATGGATGTGGTGGCTTGTCATCCCGAAGCTGTGCAGGACTGCTCCAGCCCTACCCCCGTTCTCGTTTGTAGCACTCCGGGCTTCCGCTTCGCACCAGAAGAGCCATCCGTGCCGGTATAATGACTCCTGCCGAGCGGACTAGCTCGCTTTTGCGATACCCTTGACGAGCGGTGATCAATCCTCCGAAGGATCGTTTCGATCATCCTATGGCCATCAAAGTGTCTGGCCATGGTCATCAAGCGATTACTAGAAGGGCGTTTGTTCCATAAGTCACAGCGCGATGGGCCTATCTATGCCCAGGAGAAAGACATGCTACTCGCGGTTATTGGCGCCACTGGTCGGGTGGGCAAACAGGTCGTACGTCAGGCGCTGGAGCGCGGACACACCGTCCGAGCGCTCACCCGGTCCTTGCCGAAGCTTGAGCACGCGCGCTTGTCGTGGGTCCAGGGTTCGGTCGAAGACGGGACTGCCGTCAGGGCGCTGCTGCTCGATGTAGACGCTGCCATTTCGGCGATCGGCCCCTCGGGCGCCCTTGATACCTGCAGCGTCTCCACCACCAACTTGATCGAGGCCGGTGTAAGACGGCTTATT
>JBKJMF010000523.1:0-5075 GCA_046596525.1 Devosia sp.
ACCACGCGCCCGACAGCCCTTGGGGCTTCGGAGTTTTCAAAGAACTCTGTCCATCAGGACAGACGAAGCGGGACCGGCGAGGCGTTTGCCTCGTAGCGGTAGTCCGCGAATGTATGAGGCTCACGCCTCGCCGGCCGACCGGGGTTTTGGGCGTATGGCACCACCTGGCTTGATCGGGCACCACCCACCGGCCGTCATCCCGGCGAAAGCCGGGACCCAGTGCTCAGGGTGTTCCATCTGCTCGGACCGTGCCGACCTTGCTGTGATGGACCGGATGGGATCGTGCCAACCGAACCCTCCGAGCAGTGGGTCCCGGCTTCCGCCGGGATGACGGCCGGTGGGTAGGTGGCATTGTGCAATTTCACCGGCGTCCGTCGGTGGGTGCCGAGGTGCGGGCGGCTAGGCCCAGTCGGGGACGCTGTCCAGCGCGATCAGTTCCTCGATCGACTTGCGCGGGCGGATGACGTGCCACTTGCTGCCGTCGACCAGCACTTCGGGCACGAGCGGGCGCGAGTTGTAGCTCGAGGCCATTACCGCGCCATAGGCGCCGGCGGACATCACGGCGAGCAGGTCGCCTTCCTTGACGCCTTCCATCTTCCTGTCCTGGGCGAGGAAATCGCCGGTTTCGCAGACCGGGCCGACGACGTCGGCGGTGATCTGCGGCAGGTTGGAATGGACCACCGGCTGGATGTCGTGATGCGCTTCGTAGAGCGTGGGGCGGATCAGGTCGTTCATCGCCGCATCGACGATGACGAAGGTTTTGGCGCCTTCCTTCACGAACTCGACCTTGGTGACGAGGATGCCGGCATTGCCGACGATCACCCGGCCGGGCTCCAGCACCAGCGACACGCCGAGGGGGCCGATATGCTTCTTGACGATCTCGGCATAGGCGGTGGGCGCCGGCGGGGCGTCCTCGTCGTGGTGATAGGGGATGCCGAGGCCGCCGCCGACATCGGCGTGGCGGATGTCGTGGCCGGCGGCCTTGAGGTCGCGCACCAGTTCGGCGAGCAGCGCGAAGGCGTTGTCGAACGGCGTCATGTCGGTGATCTGGCTGCCGATATGCATATCGACGCCGATGGCGCGGACGCCGGGCAGCGCCGCGATGCGGGCATAGACCTCACGGGCGCGAGCATAGGGAATGCCGAACTTGTTCTCGGCTTTGCCGGTCGAGATCTTCTTGTGGGTGCCGGCATCGACATCGGGGTTGATGCGGACCGAAACCGGGGCGGTCATTCCCATCGATACGGCGACATCACTCAGCCGCTCGAGTTCGGGTTCGCTCTCGAGGTTGAAGCACTTGATGCCGATTTCGAGCGCCCGGCGCATTTCGGCGAAGGTCTTGCCGACACCGGAGAAGACGATCTTGCTTGGCGGGATACCGGCCGCGACGGCCCGTTCGAGTTCGCCACCCGACACCACATCGGCGCCGGCGCCTTCCTTGGCGATGACCTTGAGCACTGCCTGGTTGGAATTGGCCTTCATGGCGTAGGCGATCAGGGTGTCGATGCCGGCGAAGGCCTCACGCATCACCCGCACGTGGCGGCGGAGCGTCGCCGCCGAATAGACGTAGAGGGGCGTGCCGACCTTGCCGGCGAGTTCGGTCAGATCGACTTCCTCGGCATAGAGGTGGTCGTCGCGATACTGAAAGTGATGCACCAAGGTCCTGCGCCCCAAAAATCTGCGGCAAGCTCTAGGCGAATGGGGCCGAAAACGGAAGTCAGACTTCTCTATGGGGCGGATAGTGATGGTCTATGCGTTCGGCCACCAGTTGCTGCAGGGCCCAGAGGTTGCGGTCGTGGATGCCGTACTCCTGGAGTTTGGTCACGGTCGAAAGCACGTACTCGGCCATCGAGCCTTTCCAGCCATGGGCCTGCGCCAGCCGGTCGGCCCGCTCCGCTAAGGTAAGGCCGCCGACATAGCGCGTGCTTTTGCGGTTGATGGCAAAGGCCAGGGCGGTGAGCGGACCCTCGGCGGTCGTCACCTTGATCCAGCGGCCGGGGAAGGCATTGGGCACCATGCTCATTTCGCGGCGCACCAGCTTTTCCATGTTCGCCTTGATGGTCCCGGCCGGGATGCGGTAGGCGACGCTGCGGCAACTGCCGCCTCGATCGAGGCACAGCATCAGGCCCGGCTGTTTGGGATTGCCGCGCCAGCGCTGGTCGAACAGGCAAAAGCTGCGGTGCCAGCCGCTGGCGACGGCGATGCGCTGCTGGTCGACCTCGGTGGCGGGGTTCCAGATCAGGGAACTGAGGGCAAAGATCCAGAAATCCCCTTCTGGCGCCGTGTCCATGATGCGCGCAACTTCAGCCTCATAGTCGGCTTCGGTCGCCGGGCGGATACCCGGGTAGGTCGGCTGACCGGGATCCTCGATCACCGGGATGCGGGCGACGTGGTCGGCGGTGAGGTGCAGGGGGCGGGGCTTGAGAGGCACGCTCGACGTCTCCTGTTCGTCCCTCTCCCCTTGAGGGAGAGGGTGCCCGAAGGGCGGGTGAGGGGAAGTGGCGATATCCTGCCCCTCATCCGGCGCTACGCGCCACCTTCTCCCTCAAGGTGAGAAGGAAGAAGGAGTATTACTCCACCCCGCCGTCGCCGTGACCGCCGGACTTCTTGATGCTGACCGGCTCGGACTTCACGCCAGTGAGGATTTCCTTCCAG
Organism: Devosia sp.; assembly: GCA_046596525.1. Taxonomy (GTDB): domain Bacteria; phylum Pseudomonadota; class Alphaproteobacteria; order Rhizobiales; family Devosiaceae; genus Devosia_A. The sequence goes on from JBKJMF010000523.1 coordinate 2,656, forward strand.
CGGGCGGCCTGGGCCGCGACGTTCTCGGGTGCGGTGCCGCCATAGCTCTTCCGCGCCGCGACCGAGCTTTCGACGCTCAGCACCTTGTGAATGCGGCTGTCGATGCGGTGGTCGACGAACTTGAAGTCCTCGATGGTGAGGCCGTCGAGCGTCATGCCCTTCTGCTCAGCCAGCGCCACGATCTGGCCGGTGATGTGGTGGGCTTCCCGGAACGGGATATTGGCCTGCTTCACCAGCCAGTCGGCGATATCGGTGGCGGTGGAGAAACCGGCATTGGCCGAGGCGCGCATCCTCTCGCGGTTGGCCTTCAGGTCTTCGACCATGCCGGTCATGGCGGCGAGCGACAGGCTGAGGGAATCGAGGGCGTCGAAGGCGACTTCCTTGTCTTCCTGCATGTCCTTGGAATAGGCGAGCGGCAGGCCCTTCATGACGATCATCAGCGAGGTCAGCGCGCCCATGATGCGGCCGACCTTGGCGCGGATCAGCTCGGCGGCGTCAGGGTTGCGCTTCTGCGGCATGATCGACGAGCCGGTGGTGAACTTGTCGGAAAGCTTCACGAAGCCGAATTGCGACGACGACCAGATCACCAGTTCCTCGGCGAAGCGGGAAAGGTGCATGGCGCAAAGGCTTGCGGCGCTTAGCGTCTCGAGGATGAAGTCGCGGTCGGAGACGGCGTCGAGCGAGTTGGCGGTGGGGCGGTCGAAGCCGAGCGCCTTGGCGGTCATGTCGCGGTCGATCGGGTAGGGGGTGCCGGCGAGCGCGGCGGAGCCGAGCGGGCTTTCGTTGAGGCGCTTACGCGCATCCTCGAAGCGACCGTAGTCGCGGCCGAGCATTTCGACATAGGCGAGCAGGTGATGGCCGAAGGTCACCGGCTGGGCATTCTGCAGGTGGGTGAAGCCGGGCATGATGGTCGCGACTTCTTCCTCGGCGCGCTTCACCAGCGCCAGCTGGAGGGTCTTCACCTGGGCCAGCAGCGTGTCGATGGCGTCGCGGACATAGAGGCGGAAATCGGTCGCCACCTGGTCGTTGCGCGAGCGGGCGGTGTGAAGGCGCCCGGCGGCGTCGCCGATCACTTCCTTCAGCCGGCTCTCGACGTTCATGTGAATGTCCTCGAGCGAACGCGAGAACGTGAATTTGTTTGTCTCGATCTCGTCGAGCACGGTCTTTAGGCCGGTGATGATCGCGTCGCGATCCGCCTGGGTCAGGATGCCCACTTCCGCCAGCATGGTGGCGTGTGCGATAGAGCCGGCGATGTCCTGTCTGAACAGTCGCTGGTCGAAGCCGATGGAGGCGTTGATCTCTTCCATGATGGCGTCGGGCCCGGTCGCAAAACGGCCGCCCCACATGCGATTGCTCATCTCAACTCCAACGGTAGATTCATGACCGACCAAAGCCCCGCCCCGACCCGCAGACTGCAGCCCAAGCGGGTGCTGCTGATTGCCTTGGCCAGCGCGGCGGTAGCACTAGTCCTTACCCTGGTGCTTGGCAACTTCCTGCCGGCGCAGGCGACGCAGTGCGATCCGCAGGTGGTGAAGGGCCAGAAGATCGATGCCGCGGCCGTCGGCGCGCTGGCGGCGCTGACCGGCACCGGCGAGGGTCGCGGCTATGCCGACATGGGGTTCAAGGACGCGGCGGGCGCGCCGACGACGATAGGCAGCTTTGCCGGCAAGAAGCTCCTGGTGAACTTCTGGGCCAGCTGGTGCGTGCCGTGCCGGGCCGAAATGCCGGCGCTCGATGCGCTGGCGACCAAGTACAATTCCGACAGCTTCATGGTGCTGCCGATCAATCTCGATGTCGGCGAGAGCGGGCTCGAGAAGGCCAAGAAATTCCTCGCCGACGAGGGCCTCACGAACCTGCCACTCTATGCCGACTCGACCTTCGATGCGTTCAAACGGCTGCAGCAGCAGGCGGTGGCGATCGGGCTGCCGGCGACGCTGCTGCTGGATGAGAAGGGGTGCGAGCTGGCGGTGCTGCAGGGGCCGGCCGAGTGGGATACGCCCGACGGACACAACGTCATCGACACGCTGATCGGCACCTGACCGATGGGTAAGATCCTCTGCGTCGGTGCCCTGACGATGGACACCATCTTCCGGCTGGACCAGTTGCCGGCCGGGCCGGGCAAGGTCATCCCCCTCGATGCGGTGGAAGTGGCCGAGGGCATGGCCGCGGCGCAGGCAGCAAGCATCGTGCGGCTGGGCGGTGAGGCGGCGCTGTGGGCTTCGGCGGGGGACGACGCGACCGGCGATCGGCTGGTCAGGCAGATCTCGGATGAGGGTGTCGACTGCTCCCGGGTGCGGCGGGTTGCCGGCTCCCGCTCGGGGTTCTCGTCGATCTTCATGGATCGCACCGGCTCGACGATGATCGTGCCGCGTTATGATCCGACGTTGATGGCCTCGCCTGACGCGGTGCCAAAGCTCGGT
>JBKJMF010000604.1:0-11279 GCA_046596525.1 Devosia sp.
GACGGTGATCGCGCTCGGATCGGCCATCGTCATGCTGCTCGTTAGGCCGGCGAGGCCGCCGGCGTCGCAGGCGACCGTACCGTTGGACAGGGCTGCCACAGCTGCCTCGGCAGCGGCAGCTTCTTCCGGCGTGACGGTACCGTCGCCGTTGGCGTCGAGAACGATGCTGGCGTCGCCGCTCGCAATAATGGCGGCATTGGCAGCGGCGATCTCGTCGGCGCTAATGGAGCCGTCGCCATTCAGGTCGACGGTCAAATGAACCGTTGCGTTGGCAGAAGCGCTGGCTCCAGCGGCCCCCGATGCAGAAGCGGCCGCGTCCGCTGCCGTCTGCTCCTCCGCGGAGACATTGCCGTCGCCATTCGCGTCAGCAGTAACGCCGGCTGCGGCGTTTACGGTCGCGTCAACCTGGGCGAACGTCGGCGTCATGGTTAGTGCGAGAGCAGTCGCTAGCGCTACGATTGAGATGCGTTTCATTCTTCTTGTTTCCTTCTCGGGGGCCGGGTCGCAGTCAACTTGCTCCACGACGCATAGTTGCATCAGGCCTAGCCGACAGCCGTAGCCCGTTGTCGTTTGGCGGCCTTTTGCTTGCTCTGCCTGTAGCGACCTCACTCGCTTGGATGAGGAGCCGGAAGGCAAGACGCAAGGACTTACGAGCTCTACACGGCGGCACGCTCTTAGCGCCGCAACTTCTGGGCCCTCGATCCATTGTAATAGTCACGCCCCCGGGGGGAATTATGCCGACAGTGCGCTTTTCTGAGAGGTCGCCGCTGACGCGACGCGGGATCTTCGAGACCGTGGCGACGTTCGCTCTCGTCGTGGCCATGCTTTACTTGGGCGCCGGAATCTTGGTGCCGCTGGTGCTGGCTATACTCCTGGCCTTCGCCCTGAGCCCGCTGGTCGAGCTGCTGAGCCGCAGGCTCCACCTTCCCGATGCGGTAGCCGTCATCGTCAGCGTCCTCACAGCGCTTTTGACCCTGGGCATGTTCGCCTATGTGGCCGGAATGCAGCTCGTCCAGATCGGCGCCGAACTACCGGCATACCAGACGACGATCGCCAACAAGCTCCACGACCTGCAGCAACAGCTCGAGGGCGGCGGCTTTCTCGATAGCCTCACCGGAGCGATAGGCTCATTGACCGAGCAGTTGAGCGTACCGGCGGAAGGTGGGGGCCTTCAGGGACGACCGGGCGCCCCGATACCAGTGACGATCGCCAACGAGGTGGGCAATCCCCTAGGCGTCGTCAGCACCCTGATGGGCACGCTTGCCGGTCCCCTCGCAACCACGGCGATCGTCATTATCTTCCTGATCTTCCTATTGCTGGGGCGGGGCGAACTGCAGGAACGGTTCATCCGGCTGGTCAGCCGCGGCGGCTACAGCACGACCAACCTCGCGATGGGCGACGCCAGTCAGCGGGTTGGCCGCTATCTGCTGCTCCAGCTCTGCATCAACGTCGTTTACGGCTTGCTCTTCGGAATCGGGCTGCTGGTGATCGGGGTGCCAGGAGCGATCCTGTGGGGCCTGATGATCATGCTGTTTCGCTACATCCCATTCGTGGGCGGTCTGCTGGTCGCGTGCGTCCCTATCCTCCTTGCTTTCGCCGTAGATTCTGGCTGGGGCATGCTATTGGCGACTGTGGGCTTGTTCGTCATCATCGATCTTACGACGGCCAACGTAGTGGAACCCCGGATCTATGGCTCGAGTACCGGCGTCTCGCCGATTGCGATCCTGCTCTCGGCCATGTTCTGGGCCACGCTGTGGGGACCGGTGGGGCTGATCCTCGCGACCCCGATGACGGTTTGCCTGGTGGTCATCGGCCGCTACATACCGCAGTTTCAGGTGCTCGAAACGCTGCTAGGCAGCGAGCCCGTGCTCGAACCGCCCGAGCGCCTCTACCAGCGCATGCTGAAGGGCAACGTCGAGGAGGCAATCGAGATTGCCGAGGAGATCGTTGAGGAAGGTGGGCTCGAAGCGTTCCACGACAATACCCTCCTGCCGGCGCTCCGGCTGGCCAGCAACGAACTGTCGGACACGCCAGAGGCGCTGGCGCAGCGGCGGGTGCTGGCCACCAGCATCGACGCGGTCATCGATGACCTGGGAAACACCGAACCGCTGGGCGGAAACGCCGTAGTCCTGGTCGGCGGTCGTACCGAAATCGACGAGAGCGCAGCAAGGGTAGTGGCGCAGAGGTTGGCGGCACTGCAGGTTGCTTCGCGCGTTCTGCCGCCGATGGCGGTCCGCCAGGAGAGCATCGGCCGCATCGACATCGGCGGCGCGGAGGTAGTTTGCCTGTTTTATTTCGGGAGAGAGATCAAGGCGCAGACACGCTACGTCGCGCGGCGCCTCAAATTCATGCGGCCGGGACTAAAGATCATCGTCTGCCAGCTCAATGGGGACGGATCGACTACGTCCGCCGAAGTCCTTCGTGTGGACAGTGTCACACATGGCTTCCAGGATACGCTGGCCGAGATCGACAGCTACCTCGATGTCGTCACCGCCGCCGCCAAACTGGCTGGTCACCAACCCTTCCGCGGTGCCGGCCGCGGCGACGACGATCTGGGGCGGGCCCTGCAGGCTGTTGCCGACGCGATGGAGGTGCCTTTGGCAACCATCAACCTCCTCGATGACGATCGGCACAGGCAAGAAGAGGGGGCCTACAAGCTGACAGAGATGATCGCGGAGCGTGCGGCGCCACTGGTGATCCCCCCCGGCATCGAGGGCGCAGCACTTGCCGATAACCCGTATCTGCAAGGCAATGGGGTCGACTTCTACGCAGGCGTGCCCCTGACGCTGGACAATGGGCTGACAGTGGGCTCCCTGGTCATCCTCGACTATGAGGAACACCCGTTCGGCGAAGGGGAACTGGCCAAATTGCAGCAAATGGCCGCCGACCTCGTGGAGCGCTTCGGCAACGCGCCGGGCGAGCAGCAGGTCGCCTTAACCCCCGCTGATCTGCCGGCTTGAAGGCGGGGGATGGTTGTGGTCCGGGCGAGATCGGTCTCAATCGTAAAAAGGCCCCACCGCGGCGGGGCCTTACTGTGCAAACGCCCGTGAAACCTATTGCGCGTTGGTGTTCTCTGGCGACGCAGGGACGATTTCACCCATGGGGCCGGCCGGACCAACAGGTCCCGGGTCACCTTTGGCGCCGGCGGGTCCTGTCTCGCCCTTGGGACCGGCAACGCCGGGGTCCCCCTTCGGGCCTGCCGGTCCAACCGGACCCACATTACCCTTCGGTCCAGTCGGGCCGGCGTCGCCCTTTGGGCCTGCGGGACCAGTTGGCCCGGTGTTCCCGTTCGGCCCGATCGGCCCAGAGTCGCCTTTTGGACCTGCAGGACCAACCGGACCAGCGCCACCAGTCGGCCCAACCGGACCGGTCTTGCCAACGGGCCCGGCAGGTCCGGCAGGTCCGGCAGGTCCGGAATCTCCCTTCGCCCCGGCAGGCCCAACGTCTCCTTTTGGCCCGGCGGGACCCTCCCGCAGTTGAACTTCCGACACGGCCGCCTGGATCTGTGACGACTGCACCGCTCCAAGGGCCTGCGCTACCTGGCCCCCGCTGATGCCGTTCCAAATCAACAGCAGGACGAAGAATATTGCAGCTCCCAAAAATCCCGGCAGCACTCTGCCGACCCACCACTCGCGATCCATTTGGCACCTCCATTTTCGCTACGATGACACGATGCGTGCGCCAGCGCACACGGCTAGTTCAAAAAGCTGCAGTCCTTCCGACCCCCATAATTGGTCTTGGGGCGTGCCTCAACTCGCTGCCCAGCGTGGTTGTGTTGCAGGCTAAAGCCCGATTTTTTCGGGATGTAGCCAGTTGAGTTGGTGATCTAGATGCCCGTTCGTTCGTGGTCCGAGGGCCGCAGGGTTTTGAGGGATGGAACTGGTGCGCGTAGCAGGGCCGGTTGCGAGCGTCACTTTTGATTGGCCGAAGCCGATGTCATTCGCAATTTAGAGGACGACAGTCGGTTACTCAGAAAGTGTCGGTGAGCATTGGAAAACCGTGAATCTGCGCGTTGGTGCAGAGCATCCTCAAACGCGGTAGCTGTATTTTAACGGGGCGTGAAAGGTCCGCTTCTGGAGCACAGCGACCCCTTGGCCTTGCCGTCGGTACAAGGGACTGGTACACAGCTCGACAGCGCGGCATCGCTAAGTCATTGAAAGTGCTGGTTCACGGAGAATTGTCGTCGTTTCCCATCCTCTCCGCCACTCCCCCTAAAGTTGTTTCTTAGTGGCCTCCGAGTTATCGCTCCAGGGCGCCCTTCCTCGCTAATGCGCTCTGCCGGCTTGGAAATTTGGAAACGACACGCGGACGTAACGCTCGCTTAACACGCAATGTTGGACTCTCTCTCCAGATCGGGAGAGAACTGATGGACGTGACGGTGCTGGCAGCCTTGCTTGCTGGCGGACTTGGGTTGATAGCAGGCGGCTACTACTCCACCATGGGGTGGATCGTGGTCGGTAACCTGCTGATACTGACAACGGGGACCGCCTCGTTCGCCGCTCACGCCGGCCTGTTGACTGCCCTCGGCTGGACGGTGTTAACCGTCGTCGCCTTCAATGCCGGCCTGCTTCTCGGGCTCGCCATCCGCCGTCCGGTGGTGCTGAGCCACGCCTGACGAAGCAGATGCATAAAGTTTTACTCAAACGCTGAACGGGCCGGCAAAGTCCGGCTGTCATGATGTTTCCCGAACAAGCGCATGGATTGCGCAACAGGGGGATCGCATGAGCGTCCACACGGCAACGGTTTCGAATAGGAAAGTCGCGGCTCTGTTTGTGGCCGCAATGGTCGCCTTCGGCACCGGCGCGATGTCGACCGGCGCCAGCGCTGGCAGCGCCCACGCACCGCTAGGTTTTCAGGTGATGTGCCTGAAGAACCCCGCAGAATGCAAAGGCGGCGGCAAGGCCAAGATCACCGTCACAGCCGACGTGATGGCGACGCTGAAGCGCGTCAATGGACACGTGAACCGGAGCATCCGGCCGCGAAACGACAGCGGCGCCGACGTCTGGTCTGCCAGCGCCTCTACTGGCGATTGCGAAGATTACGTGCTCGCCAAGCGCCGGGCGCTGATCAAGGCGGGGATTTCGTCCAGTTCGCTCCGTATCGCCTACGTCAAGACCCGTCGTGGCGAAGGCCACGCCATCCTGGTGGTCAAAACCAACGGCAAGGACCTGGTACTGGACAATCTGACCGCCAGCATCAAGCCGCTGAGCCAGACCGGCTATCGCATCATCTCGATGTCGGGCGCCAATCCCAAGAGCTGGAGCTGAGCTGGTTCAAGTCGGCGTGCCACGCTCGAGCTTGCTCAGCACGTCGTCCAGCAACCTGTCGTGCTGCGTGAACACCCCGAAGTCGTCGGGCACGGCAGCGTAGCCCTCGGTGAGGGCGCGAATGCGCTCCGCCTCGATCAGCACCGGCAGCACCTCGCCGCCTGTCTCCACCGCATCCACCAGCTGCCGGCGCAGGTCGTCGAGTTTGGACAGGGTGTCGTTGACGTAGACCATTTCGGCCCGGTCGCCCGGAAACACCGCGCCCTCCACCTGCACCAGATAGCTCAGCGATACCAGGTAGTAGCTCGCCTCGGTCAGCAGCTGTTGATCGAGATCGGCCAGCGCTGCCGCCGAGGGAGCTGCAATGTTCCAGCGCGCCGCCTGTTCTTCGAGGATTGCGCCGAGTTCGTCGCGCGGCACCACGTCGAACGTCGCCCGGATCATCTCCAGCGACAGATAGCGCGATAGCGCCTCGTGCAGCGGCAGCGCTGCGGGCACCACTTCTTCCGAGGGTGTCGGTCCAAGGTCGGCGGCTCGGGGCGGCAGCGTGGTGAGCGACAGGGCGACCAGCAACACCCCGGCGAGCGGCAGCAATCTTGACGCGGAACGCAACTTCAACCTCACGCAATACCAACTGCCCTCATCCCTATCAGCTACGGCGCCACCAGTGGCCGCTAACCTCTTGGTAAGGATAATTTCCGCGCGGGCGGGACCGCCAGTGCTCTGATGAGCTGGTGCCTCGACTAACCTTTCTGGCCCCCGGTAATTCATGGACGGCTGAGTGTTAGTTGGTTAATCTTTAGTTACTGATGGCGTGGGGCGCAGATTGTGCGCGGTCAGTACTGTGCTTGGGGGCTTTGTGAAAGCGTGATGGCGACGAGGTTGCCGCTCGACTGCTTGGCCGAGATCGGGGGCGTCGTCGCCAGCCGATGTCGCGTGCGCTGCCTTGCATTCTGTGGGCCGCCGCATGGACGGTGACGCGCTTGACCTCAGGACTATCGCCGATCTGCTAAGGCGCCGGGCAGGGCTGATCCTGCTGGTGACCGGGCTTGCCCTCGGGGCGGCCGGCCTGGCGCTCGTTGCGCTGAAGCCGGTGTATTCCGCAACCGCATTGATCCTCGTCGATCCCAGCAAGAAGAACCTGCTCGATCCCAGTGAGCAGGCGGCAGGATCAAGTTCCGATAGCCTGCGCGTCGACAGCGAAGTCGAACTAGTGAAGTCCGAGACGACGCTGCTTGCAGTGGCCAGGGAGCTCGGCCTCGCAGCCGACCCTGAGTTCGGCGTCCGACTTGGCCCGCAGGACATGCTGCTCTCCATCCTGCGCATCGGGGAACCAAGCGTTCCCAGTGGTCGCGAGGCGTCACGGGCGGTTCTCAGCAACCTGCGCGACAGCGTGCTGGTGCAGCGCCGCGGCTTCACCTTCCTCATGGCCGTCAGTGCGCGCTCGCAGCGGCCCGAGTTCGCCGCCGCAATCGCCAACGCGGTGTCCCGCACCTATATCGAGCAGCAGCTGCAAGCGAAGATCGCCTCGACGCTGGCTTCGGCCAGCATCATCAAGGACCGCGTTGCAGAAGCGGGCGCCATCGTTGCCCAGTCGGAACGCGCATTCGACACCTTCGTCGAGCAGAACATCGTCCGCATCGGAGAAGCCACCGGCCGCGGCGACTTCCTGCAGCTCCGCGACGAGATCTCCACCCTGGATGCCCTGCGAACGCAATCGGCTTCGGCGCTCGAACGGGCAGGCGGGAGTCTCGCGCGTCGGGACTGGTCGGCCGTCGCGGCGAGCCTTGGCAACGAGGCGGTGGCGAACCTCGAGCGCCAGCGGATCGGACTGCTCGGCGGAGTGGCCGACGCCGCAGAAGGCAGCCACGCAGCGATCGACCTGCGCGGCAGGCTGGCGGCGATTGAAGCGCAATTGGCGGGCGCGGCTACTCGAGCCGTCTCCGGCCTCAAGCAGGACGTCGATATTGCTCAGGGTCGGGTGTCCGACCTGCGCGCGCAGTTGCGCAGCACCGTCCTTCAAAGCGATCTGCCATCGGAGATTCTCACCGGCATCTACGGGCTGCAGCAGACCGCCGAGATCGCGCGGGCCCAGTACCAGGCGCTGCTGACCCGTCAGAACGATCTCGATACGCAGGCTTACCTGCAGGTCGCCGATAGTCGGCTGGCCGCCGAAGCAATGCCGCCGGACACGCCGGCCTTCCCCAATCCGCAGCTGATCCTGTTGCTCGCTGGGCTCGCCGGAATCGGCGTCGGCGTTGCGCTCGCCTTTCTCGTCGAGAACTTCGTCGGCGGCTTCACCAGCGCCGCACAGGCGGAGGCAATCCTCAAAGGCCAGGTCGTCTCGGCAGTTCCGCGGCACCGGCCGAGCCGGCGCGACGGCGAGGAGACCCCGGTCGTGGCAGACTCGCTCGTCCTGGCGCCGCTATCGGCCTATTCGGAATCGATCCGCCGCGTGCGCATCGGCATCGACCAGGCTGTGCGCAAGCGCCCCCAGCGCGACGCTTCCGAAGAGAAGGCGGGAACGGTTGTCGTGGTGACGTCAGCGGCGTCCGGCGAAGGCAAGACCACCGTGGCATTGTCGCTTGCCCGCGCCTATGCGCTTGCCGGCATGTCTACGCTGCTGATCGATTGCGATCTGCGAAAGCCGTGCGTCCACAAGCTGCTTGGCCTCGAGGCGTCGGAGGGCCTGCTCGAATACCTCTCCCGCAGTACCGACGCTTCGGACCTGCGCTCCATCCTGACCGTCGACCAGAGCAGTGGCGCGCGTGTCATCGTTGGCTCGCATCGCAGCGACATCGCCACCGACCAACTGGTGGCCGGCAAGACCTTCGCCCGGCTGATCGCCGCGGCCCGAATGAACTTCGATATCGTGCTGCTGGACACGCCGCCGGTGGGTCCGGTTGTTGATGGCCTCTATCTGGCGGGGATAACCGATGCTATCGCCTTCGTGGTAAAGTTCTCCAGCACACCCCAGCAGGAGGTGAGAGCGGCCATGGCGTCACTGATCGGCGCCAAAGCGGATGACGTGCCGATTCTCACCATCCTTAACCAGCAAACCAGCAATTCCGCAGCCTATCGCAGCAAGAATGCGGGATACTACGCCGAGGCCTAGCACTGATGACTGAAGCCAACCTGATCGTACCGGTAATCCTTGCAGGCGGGCAGGGGACCCGGCTATGGCCGATGTCGCGTGCCGCGCGGCCCAAGCAGTTCCTGCCACTCACCGGGCCGACCTCGCTATACCAGCAGACCCTGCTCCGCGCCGCCGATCCGGCGCGCTACCACCCGGCGGTCATCGTCACCAATTCCGAGTACCGCTTCCTCGTCGCCGAGCAGGCGCAGGAGGCGGGTGTCGAGACGTCCGCCGTGCTGCTCGAGCCGGTGGCGCGCAATACCGCCGCGGCGATCGCGGCCGCAGCGCTCCATGTGCGCCAGGCGTTCGGCGATGATGCAGTGATCCACGTCCTCGCCTCCGACCACGCCGTCGAGGCTGACGATAATTACTGGTGGAGCGTCGACACGGCAGCCGAAGCCGCGCGCGCCGGCCGTCTCGTCACCTTCGGCATCACCCCGTCCGCCCCCGAAACCGGATACGGCTACATCGAAGCCGGCGCCGAGTTCGGCAAGGGCGTGCGCGCGGTCGCCCGCTTCGTCGAAAAGCCGGATCGGCCCGCGGCGGAGAAGATGCTGGCCGCCGGTGGTTACTACTGGAACTCCGGCACCTTCATGCTGGGCGTCGGCAGTTTCCTGCGCGAGGTCGAAGCGCTGGCGCCGGAGACTTTCGCTGCTGCTGCTGCCGCTGTCGCGGGCGCCAAGACCGACCTCGATTTCATCCGCCTCGATGAAGCCGCCTTCGCCACCGCGCCCAACATCTCGGTGGACTACGCCATCTTCGAGAAGTCGAAGCAGGTGGCGCTGGTGCCGGTGACCTTCCCGTGGTCCGACCTCGGTGCCTGGGACGCGGTCTGGAAGGTTTCGGGCAAGGACGCCGACGGCAACGTCGTGACCAACGGCAACGCCACGCTCTCCAACACCCGCAACTCCCTCGTCGTCTCGGAAAAGGCGCACATTGCCGTCGAGGGGCTCGATGATGTCGCCATTATCGCCTCCGAAGACGCCATCTATGTCGGCAAGCTGTCCGAGGCGCAGCGCGTCGGTCCGATGGTCAAGCTGCTGCGCGCCGATCCCGCGACGCAGGGGCTCACCGAGATCCATCGTACCGCCTATCGCCCATGGGGCGGCTATTCCTCGGTGCTGAACGGCGAGCGCTTCCAGGTGAAGCGGCTGTTCGTCAAGCCGGGCAAGAAGCTCAGCCTGCAGAAGCACCACCACCGCGCCGAACACTGGGTGGTTGTTACCGGAACGGCAGAAGTGACCATCGACGATAAGGTGATGATGCTGACCGAGAACGAGTCCGTTTACCTGCCGCTCGGCTCGGTGCACCGTCTCGCCAACCCGGGAAAGATCCTGCTCGAGCTGATCGAGGTGCAGACCGGTTCATACCTCGGCGAGGACGACATCATCCGCATCGAAGACGAGTTCGGCCGGACCTGAAGTCGGCGGACTTATCCCCGCGTTTCAGCTCGGCCCTAAGCTCATCGCTCCAAGGATGGAGCAGAAAATGAGCGAGAAATATCAGGGCCGCGCCGACGATATCGGGGCGCCCGCCCGTGGCGGATTTGCGATCGCCACCAGCGACTCGACCGACCTCGTCGCCGAGACCCGCGCGATCTATGTCGGCAGCGCCGGCGATCTGGTGGCCGTCCTGGCCTCGGGAGACGAACTGACCTTCGTCGGCCTTGCCGGTGGCACCGTGCTGCCGGTGCGGGCGCACCGTGTCAAGGCGACCGGCACCAGCGCGGGCTATCTGGTAGGGCTGTACTGATGGGGGCCGCAACAGCCCTTGCGATCGGCCCGAGGGTCGGCGTGGCATACCCGTTCCCCAGTGGGGGATGGTCGCCATCCGGCGCCATCCTCGATGCGGATTTCGCCGGCGGTCGCTTCGCCTTCGCCGGCCGGAACTATGCCAGCAAGTCCGCCTTCCTCGCCGCCATCGGCGGCAGCGAGGCATCCGGCGCCGTCTCGATCGGCCCCTACATCGCGCCGACAGCGCCTGAACTGATCAGCAATGGCAGTTTCTCTGCCGGCGATGCCGGCTGGACCACGACGCAGGCGGGGCTCGGGCCCGCTACCAGCTCGGTGGTCGGCGGCGAACTGGTGGTCGCTGCGAACGGCGCCAACAGCCCGTTCTCCGAGCAGGGTGTTTCGGTGCTACCGGGCCGCGCCTACCTCGCGCGCGGCAAGGTTCGCGGTGCAGGCGGAAGCTTCGGTCCGAACTTCTGGATCACGCCCAACGTCAACGGCACAGGATTCATGGGCTCGGCTGGGGGCATCAACGTCACTACCGACCTGGTCGAAGCCGTACGGACCTTCGCCACCGTCGGCGCCGCGACCACGGTGCACGTCGGCGCCCGCGCCATCTTCAATCCGGCCAGCGGCAGCTTTGGGCTCGACGACTACTCTTGCAAGGAGTGCACGCCCTTCGCGGGCTTCGTGCCGATGGCGATTTCGGGCGTGATCGAAGCCACCACTCCTGCAGCCGCGAGCGGCAACAAGGTGTTGTGGCAGACCGACGATGGCGCCATCGATTCCAGCGGAAATTCCACCGAGCGCAACTACATCCGCCTCTGCTGGGATGCCGGCAAGCACCTCCATCTGCTGGTCAGCACGCAGGCCACTACCGGGTCGGCGACCACGCAGGCCGACCTCGACTTGGGCCTCGTCGACGTCTCGACCGCCTTCCGCGTCTCCTTCTCCGCCGCGCCGAACAGTTTTATCGCGGCACGCGACGGGCAACCGGCCCTGTCCGACTCCTCGGGCGCCTTTCCCGGCGCCGCGCAGATGCGGATCGGCCGCGGGCAGACGACCTCCAATGACTGGGGTGGCGCCATTGGCCGGGTAACTCTGTTTGCGACAACCCGGACCACGGAGGAGGTCGAGAACCTCTCT
>JBKJMF010000130.1:0-4856 GCA_046596525.1 Devosia sp.
TGGACCTGGGAGCACCTGGCGCTGAGCCGGGCGCGCGTCGTCTACGCCGATGGCGAACTCGGCGAGAAGGTGGATGGCATCGTCGCGGAAATCCTGTCGCGGCCGCGCGATGCGGCAAAGACCATCGACGATGTGCTGACCATGCGCGCGCTGATGGGCAAGGAGCGCCCGCCGCGCCACGCCTTCGACCTGAAGCTGGCGCCCGGCGGGCTGGTCGACCTCGAGTTCATCGCCCAATCGGCGCAGCTGGTGGCCGGCGAGATCGTGGCGGCGCCGCAGGCGACCACCGGTGTGGTGCTAAGGCGGCTGGCCGAGACCGGGCTGGTGCCGGAAGGCATGCGGCTGGCGGAGATCCTCGAACTCTACTCCACCGTGCTGCAGGTGATGAGCGCCGCCCTCGCCGACCCCTTCAAGGACGAAGGCTGGACCGAAGCGTTCCGGGAGTTGCTGGCGCAGCGCACGAACACGCCGAACTTCGAGCGGCTGGCCGCCGATGTGCGGGAGATGGAGGGCGAGGTGAGTGTTGCGGCGACGCGGTGGTACGCGAAGGCACGGAAGCCTTAGGCGGGCGCCATGTCGAATGGTCCCCACAGCTTCTCATCGAAGCGGGTGCCGCATCGAGTATGCGGCACCAGGCGGAAGGGCCGCCCTCTATCGCTACTTGCAGTGACCCGGATTGCCTGTGCAGGTGGTAACGGGGTCATTGCCGAGATTGCCGTGACCGGTCGTCGTGTCCTGCGTCGCGGTGCCGAACGCGTTGCCTTTAACGTCCTTGGTGGTCTCGGGGTACGTACAGGTAGAGTCGGGACCGTTCTTGGTGTAGGTGCCTCCGTCGGCTTCGCAGGCACTTGACGAGCCCGACGCCAGGGCGCTGCTCGTGCCCATCGCGAAGCCACCGCCCAGGAATGCGATTGCCGCCGCAATGGCCATGATCTTAGTGTATCCACGCATGATTACTCTCCCTTGCCAGAGCCGATCCACCTACGCCACAGCGGCCGGCCATCTCTGGCAATGGCCGGAAGCACTGCGCGGCGCAGAATCAGGCACGTTCCGCCAATGCAGGACGGCCGGGCCGGCTGGGGTGAGAGAAAAAGTTCTGGCAATATGCTCTGCAGATAGAGGGTACACAGACGCTCTCGCAGACGCAGCGAGCCATTCCCCGAATAGGAGACGCACCAACAAGACACACGCAAATAGTCGAACACCCTACCGGGGGCGTCATACACTAGTTTGGCTGCTTTTTAGCCAAATTGTACTGTGCGCCAACTGGCGCCCGATCGCAATAGGCGAGAGATAAAGTGATGGCAGGGCCCTATTGTCTCTTATGCCGCCTTCGCGCCCTCTTCCGCCAATAGCGGCCAGTCCAGCCGGTTGTCGATGGCGAAGAGCCCGTGCACGCCGAGTTTGGGGATGGCGCTGCAGCGTCACCGTCAGGGCGCGCCCCTCGCCGCTATCTCGGCAGCGACGCGATGCAGGCTTCCAGCGGGCCGCTTGCCGCGTGGGAGCCCGAGAGGTCGACGGCGAGCTGGCCGGCGCCTTCCGGCAAGGTCAGGACCAGCGTACGGGCAACCTTGATCGGGCCGACGAGTTCGGCCGGCGCGGCCTTCGGGGCGACGGTCACCATGCTCAGCCCGTCGACAATGTCGACCTTGCCACCCAGGTCGGTCCACTGCGCTGGCTGGATTTCGAGGGTGAGGCCTTTGAGCGATGCGGCTTCCGGGATGGTGCCGTCGGCAGCCGTGATCTGCAGCCTGGGCGTCAGCACCCGGTGGTTTTCACGATCGAGGGCACTGAAGATGGTCAGCAGGAACCTCGGCTGCTGCGGGGTCTCGGGCGATCGAAGGGTGCAGGTTCCGGCCGCCAACCAGGAGGGGGCAGGCGCTTCCTGGGCCATGACGGTCGGCGAGCAAACGCCGCTCAGAACGATTGCCGCGAGCAGGATATGGGCTTGGCGCATAGTAGTCTCCAAATGCAGACATCAGGTGTCGGCCCCATGGGCTATCCTAGCGGCTATCCGCTGATCGTGTCGACCTACGATGCAACTACTCCTTTCCTTATGCAAAGCATGCTGAACAATCGAAGGATGCGCATCTGCAAATCCTACAAGTTTGTATTGTGCCGATATTGCGGGTGTGGTCGACTGGCGTGCATAAGCTACATAGAGACGACGCCTGAGCTGTTTTGGCGTCTACGCGCGAGCGTTCGGCCACGACTTGTGTTGGTGCGGAAGCGTCCGGCGGACTTGAGGCGCGCGACGTGGCCCAGCACCTTCAGGCAGATGCCTTGCTTAGCGAGTAGATGCCGCAGCCATGTCTGAATCCCTCGGCGTTTTGTACCTTTTCATCGCGATGCAGCCTGCCGGCGTCGTCCACGTAGTCGAAGCGGCTCAAACTGAAGTCGCTAGGGAGCCAGCTCAAAATCTCTGAAGGATGGAAAATCCGGTGCGCGTTGAAGGAGACGGAGTTCGTCTTGCCGATGGGAAAGCTGACATAGAGGATACCCCCGGCGCTCACCATACGGGTGAGATTTTCGAAGCCCTTGCGGTGCCCCATGGGGTCGATTGGGTCGCCATATCGGCCTAGCCCGAAATGCTCGAGCGCATGCAGGCACGAGACAGAGTCGGCGGCAGGCAACGATGTCGTCTCCATCAGATCGGCTTGCAGGTATGAAATGTTCCGGTGCCCGGTATCCGGTAGCGGCCGGATGTCGATGATCTCTATCGGCCGAAACGCGGCCACGTGAGCAACAAAGCCGTCAATTCGGGACCCAACATCGACATGGCGGCGCGGCGCGCGCTCGTGAATGAGCGAAGCCACCAGCAGATCCTGATGAAAGTAATGGCCGTCCGCGACACCGGCACCTGCTCTGTAGTCGGTCAAGATGGCCTGCCGGTCCGTGATCTCGCCGCCCAAGCGCACGAATTCTCGGCTCTGCCTGAGATAAGTCGGCAGATTTCGTAGCTTGATCGCTGCCCGTCTTAGTGCCCGCACCTGATCTCTCCCCCTCGTGATCGAGGGCACTCTGTGGCGAACGCCATGCCATTGCAACGAGTCCTCAGGTGCCGCCGGTTGCATTCGCGTTCACCAGGGTGGTGCAGCGATGTCGGGCGTCAGGCCGCCTTCGCGCTCTCTTCAGCCAACAACGGCAAGCTCACCGCCACCGTTGTTCCCAAGCCCTGCCGGCTGTCGATGGCCAGATGCCCGCCGCTGAGTTCGGCGATGGCGCGGGCGATGGCAATGCCCAGCCCCGCACCCTCGCGGTCCCGGGTCAGCGCTGCATCGCCGAAGACGAAGGGTTGGGAGAGGGTGTCCAACCGTTCGGTGGTCATGCCGATGCCGGTGTCGGTGATTTCGAGCACGATGCCGTCGGCGGCGGCATAGGCGGCGAGGGTGACTTTGCCGCCGCGTGGCGTGAAGCGGACGGCGTTTTCGACGAGGTTCGACATCATCCGTTCGATGGCGAAGCGGTCGGCGGTGAGGAAGGCCGTGCAGGGGCCGCCGAGGCCGAAGATGACGCCCGCTTGTTGCGCCTGGCTGGCGAAGCGGCGGAACACCCCGACCAGCAGTTCGTCGGCGGTGAAGCGGTCGCTCTTGAGCTCGCGCCGGCCGCCTTCGAGTTCGGCGAGTTCGAGGATCGAGCCGAAGAAGCCGAGTAGGCGCTCGCCGGAGGTTTTTACCGCTTCGACGTACCCGAGATAGCGCGGGTCGCCGAGCGAGCCGTAGGGCTGTTGCCGCATCATGTCGGCAAAGCCGATGATGTGGTTGAGCGGAGTGCGGATGTCGTGGCTGAGATGGGCGAGGAAGCTGGTCTTGGAACGGCTGGCGGCCTCGGCGCGGAGCTTTTCCTCATGGTAGCGGCGGGCGAGGAGGCGCTGTTCTTCGCGGATCGAGGTGAGGAGCTGGCTGGTGCGGCGGCTCTCGGTGACGTCCATCACCAAGGTGACGAAGCCGGAGCCTTCGAGCGGGCGTTCTTCGATGAGCAGGGTTGAGCCGTCTTCGCGGTGCAGCTCGAGCAGGCGGTTCTCGAAATCCTCGCGGACCGATTGCATGTAGCCGCCCTGGGCGAGGCCCTTGACCACTTCGTGGTAGGCGGAACCGGCGGGCAGCGCGTCATGGGTCACGCCAAGCCGTTCGGCGAAGCGGCAGTTGCTGGCGATGAGCCGCGCATCGGCGCCCCAGCAGGCGACGCCGAAGGGTAGCGTTTCGATCAATGCAGCGTAGCCGCTGGTCGCATCGCGACCAGTCAAACGGGTGAGCAGCCGCTCCAGCACGCCGATGGCGGTGCGACGCAGCCAGCTGCTTCGTACCACACCGTCAGGCGCACGGAATCGCTTCGCCTCGTCGCCGGATTGCTCCGTCGGCCGCATCAAGTTCTCCGTCTATGTGATTGGGACGACCCAGTGATTTGCCCCGGTGATGGGACTTTGAATCCGCTTCGCCGTCACTGTCCAGAGGGGTGTCCGGAGCTCGTGGCGGCGAAGCGCGAAATCGTGAGTCGATTGAATCACTTAGCGCCAAAGAAAAATTCTTCTAGCGCTAAGGTTCCGTTAACCAGCCAGGGTCCGCTCGAGGATATCGGCGGTGTTGCGGCTGAGGCTGCCCGATTCCTGAAGCGATTTCAGCGCTTTCACGGCCTCGCCTCGACGTACGGATTCGAAGCTGCGCCATACGCGGAAGGCCGTAAGGACACGCGCCGCAACCTGTGGGTTGCGCTTGTCGACGTCGCCTACGAATTCGGCGAGGAAGCGGAAGCCGGCGCCGTCCTTCTTGGCGAACTGCGTCGGGTTGCTCATGCCGAACGTCGCCATCAGCGCCCGCAGCCGGTTGGGGTTGTTCTGCGGGAAATCCGGCGAGGCG
>JBKJMF010000316.1:0-5557 GCA_046596525.1 Devosia sp.
CATCGGTACGCCGAGGAACTGCCCCATCAGGTCGAGCAGTGCGCATTCGAGAGCGGCGACCGCGTGGATGGTCACACGCAGGTCGAAGGTCTGCGCGCCGCGGCCACCGGCATCGCGTGAGGCGAAGGCCTCGCCGACCTTCCGCAGTAGCGCGCGATAGCTGCCGATCGGTTGGCCTTCGATCAGCGGGCGGGTATCCTCAAGCGTCTTTGCGATGGCATCGCCGCCCGGCACTTCGCCGAGCCCGGTATGCCCGAGATTGTCGGTGAGGATGACGATGTTGCGGGTGAACAGCGGGGCGTGCGCGCCGCTGAGGTTGAGCAGCATGCTGTCCTCGCCGGCCACGGGGACGACCCGCATGCCGGTGACGATGGGTGAGGCGTTCGTCACTCGGGAGATCTCTCGATAGTGGGAGGGGGAGGGTGCGCGGGGCACCCTCCCGGTTGGTCTACTAGCCCTTCACCGCACCGACGGTCAGGCCGCCGACGAGGAAGCGCTGGGCGTACATGTAGAGGATGGCCACCGGGATCGCCGTCAGCAGCGAGGCTGCCATCAGTTCGCCCCAGGGCAGGATGTCGCCAACCACCATGGACTGGAGACCGATCGGCAAGGTCCTGAGCGATTCCGACGTGATGAACACGAAGGCGAACAGGAACTCGTTCCAGGCATTGGTGAAGGCGAACAGCGCCACCGAGAGCAAAGCCGGTGCCGCCAGCGGCAGGGTGATACGCACGAAGGCGTAGAGCCGGCTCGCCCCGTCGATCATCGCCGCTTCCTCGAGTTCCACCGGGATCGATCGGAAGTAGCCGATCAGCACCCAGGTGGCAAAGGGGACGAGGAAGGTCGGATAGGTCGTCAGCAGCGCGCCATAACTGTTGATGAGCCCCAGGTCGCTGAGCGTCTGGTAGAGTGGGATGAAGATCAGCGTCCCCGGCAGCAGGTAGGTGATGAGGATCGCCGTGGTCAGCAGCCCCGCGCCGAGGAACTTGAGGCGCGTCAGGGCGTAGGCCGCAAGCGCGGCAATCGCCACCGAGATGATCGTGCTCAGCGCCGCAACGAGGATCGAGTTGCCCAGCCAGATCAGGAACGGCGAGTTGAAGACGAGCTGTTCATATTGGGTGAGCGTTGCCGGACTCGGCCAGAAGATCGACTGCCGCTGGCTGATCTGGGTCGTGGTCTTGAACGAGGTGATGATCACCCAGTAAAACGGAAACAGCACGAACGCCATGATCGGGAGAAGGATCAGGATGCGGACACCGATCCCCATGCGTTCGCGGCCTTCCGGCTTGAACACGGGCTTGTGCGACGAACCGGTCATCCGCTTGCGCAGGGCCAGCCCGAGCATCTCGAAGCCGCGGTTCAGCATGGCGAACGGCCAGAAGAAGATGTCGAGCACGAAACTGAACAGTAGGCCGAAATAGTGGCCGATGCCGTGGCTTGCGCCACTTGCATCCGCCGGTCCGATCCTGAACAGCCGCTTGCGCTTGGGCACCGCCCGGTCGTCGTGCCGCATGTACTTGGAGAGCAGGTAGATGAGGAAGGCCATCAGCGGCGCCACGCTCAGCGCAATGGCGCTGCCGGGGCCGTACTGCAGCGAGCCGATCGCCTTTTCATAGGCGAGGATCGAGTAGAGGCGCGTGGCGCCGCTCGGTCCGCCGCCGGTCATCAGGAAGATCAGGCCGAACTGGTTGAAGGTGGAGATGAAGCTCAGCAGCAGCACCACGAGGATGACGTAGCGCATGCCCGGCAGCGTGATGTAGCGGAAGCGCTGCACCGCATTAGCGCCATCGATGTCGGCCGATTCATAGAGTTCGGTATCGATGGCCTTGAGGCCGGCCAGCAGCAGCAGGGTGAAGAAAGGAATGCCCTTCCACACATTCACCGCGATAACGCTGCCCAGCGCCATCTTGGAATCCGATAGCCAGCCGAGCGGGCGGTCGATGATGCCCATGCCCTGCAGGATCGGGTTCAAGCCACCGAACAGCGGGTCGTAGATCGACTTCCAGGCCAGCGCGGTCACGATTTCGGGCACGATCCAGGGCAGCAGCATGATCGCCGACATCAGGTTGCGCCAGGGCAACTTGGAATGGAGGATCATGGCAATCGTCATGCCGGTCACGAACTTGATCGACAGCGACCAGAACGTGAAGTTGATCGTGTTCGACAGCGACAGCAGGTAGTCGGAATTGGTGTAGAGGCGCTGATAGTTCCTAAGCCCGACCTGCACCGTGTCACCGGTGTTGAAGTTGAAGGTGGTCGTCGACATCATGATGGCGCTGATGAACGGCCAGAAGATCAGGCCGGCCATGAGCAGCAGCATCGGCAGTATGAAGAGGTAGGCGATCCGCCAGTCGCGGCCGAGTATGTTCTTGAGCTTGAACCGCGGACGCGCGGCCGAAGTGGTGCTGCCTATGGGCAGGTCGATACTGATGCGCTTGTCCACGGAAAGATCTCCTTCCAGCTGAAGCACCCGATTGCCTTGGGTGCAGGAGTTGGCACGGCCGAGCGTCACATTGTGACAGCCCTATCCGGCACGAGATAGTGGAGGGCGGCGTCGCCGCCCTCCACTGGGAGCAGCGCGGCCTTACGGCTGCACGATTCCGCCTTCTTCGAAGAGGTCTCGCATCTTCTGGTGCGCGTCCTTGACGGCATCGGCGGCCGACATGCGGCCGGAGATGACGTTGCCGACTGACTGCTCGAGCACGCCCTGGGCGCGGATCGCATCGACTCCGGCGTTGGGGTTCGCCGGCCACGACTGGCCGAGGAACGGATTGGTGACGTCGACCGCCTGCTTGATGGTCGCCAGGTTCGGTTCGGCCGCGAGCAGCTCGGGGGTCCAGAGGTTCTGGTAGGCCGGTGTGAACAGCACGCTGCCCAAGGCCGCGATCTTGCCGAAGTTCGCCGGGTCGAGCAGGTTGAGCGCCAGCTCCTTGGCGAGGGCCGCGTTCGCCGAACCCTTGAAGATGGTCATCCAGCCGCCGACGTTGCCGCCGTCGCGGCTGTCGCCGTTGATCGCCGTCGGCGCCTGCAGCAGCAGGGTGTTCGCATACACCGCATTGCCGTCGCGCTTGGACTGGGCGTAGATCGAGAAGGCGTTCTGGGTGAAGCCGATTTGCCCGGCGAGATAGGCTTCGTTGTTGCCGGTATCGTTCCAGCTCTCGACGCCCGGCGGCAGCATGGCGGCATACTTGCCGTTGCGGTCGTAGGTTTCGCGCAGGAAATCGAAGGCGGCCACCGTCTCCGGCGAGTCGAAGGTCACGATCTGGCCGGTCTCGTCGGTGAAGTGGCCACCGAACGCCTGGACGGTGGCGATCAGGAAGCCGAAGCCGTCACCGGACTGGTTGGGGGTGAAGCCCCAGCCGTAGAAGTCGGGACCCGAGATGGCCAGAGCCGCCTCGCGGCGATCGATGATGGTCTTGAGCGAGGCCGGATCGATGCCCTTTTCCTTGAGCTTGTCGCCACGCGCATAGTAGCCGGTCGTCGTGCCGATCAGCGGAACGGCCCACCACTTGCCGTCGAGCTGCGCCGTCTTGGCAGCGTTCAGGCCCGGCATGATGTCGCCGTAGAGCTTGACTGCTTCGTCGACCACGTCGGTCACATCCTCGACAAGGTCGAGAAGGTGCAGTTGCGAGATCGAGACGTTGGATGTGTAGGCGAAATCCGGAGCGTTTCCGGCCTTCACCGCAGCCGTCATCTTGCCCATGAAGTCGCCGAACGACTCGGGGTTCGTGGTCGAGATGTCGAGCTGGATCCCCTTGGCGTCGGCAAAGGCCTGTACGGTGTCGCGGAAGGCGGTCTGGGCCGCCTCAAAATATTCTGTACGGTGGATGACGGTCAGCTTGCCGGCCGAACCCACCGGAAGCGGTGCGTCGGGCTTGGGCGCAGCTGCATCCTGCGCAAAAACCGGAAGACCGCTCCCCGCGGCCAAAAGTCCGGCGCCGGTAGCAACGGTCCCCCTCAGGACGTCGCGACGGCTTAACTTCTTGATAGTCATGCTAGATTCTCCTCCTCGTGGGGCAGTCTCTCCTAGTCACGGCTCGTTCGGGCGGGTCTTGGTGTCCGCCTCGATGGGTCGTCAGGAGCTCAGCATTGAACAGAAATCGCTCCGCCGCAACACGTACCTCAAGCCACCCCCTGCAAGGCTTGCAGCGCCCGCTGCTATTACCTACCTTTGTGGGGACGGCATCGTCGGGTTTGACTTCGCACCGCCCCGCCGCACCACACCAGGACAAGATCATGGATATCGAGCCCACTTTGCGCTCAGTCGTGGCCGTCAGGTCCACCATTCCGGACGATGCGTTCACCGCCGCGGGGCTCGGGACCCTCCGGGAAGGCAGCGGCGTCGTGATCCGTGAAAGCGGGCTGGTGCTCACCATCGGCTACCTGATCACCGAGGCCGAAGAGGTCTGGCTTACCACCCAGGACGGGCGTGTCGTCGCCGCGCATGCATTGGCCTACGACCAGGAAACCGGGTTCGGCCTGGTCCAGGCGCTCGGGCAACTCGACCTCCCCGCCCTCGAACTCGGCAGTTCGGCAAGTACGCACCTGGGCGATGCGGTGGTGTTCGCCGACGGCACCGGCCAGTCGATCCGGGCGAGCATCGTCGCCAAGCAGGAATTCGCCGGCTATTGGGAGTACCTGCTGGATGAAGCTATTTTCACCGCGCCCGCGCATCCCTCATGGGGCGGGGCCGCGCTGATCGGCGCCGACGGCAAGCTGCTGGGCGTGGGCTCGCTGCGCCTACAGATGATGCGCAGCGGCGAGGCGGCGGACATCAACATGATCGTGCCGATCGACCTCCTATCGCCGATCCTCGACGACCTGCTGACCCGGGGCCAGGCCAATCGGCCGCCGCGCCCGTGGCTCGGGGTGTTCTCGGCCGAGAGCGACGGCGACGTGGTGGTGATGAGCGTTGCCGAAGGCGGTCCGGCCGCCAAGGCGGGCCTCCGCGAAGGCGACGTGATCTCAGATGTCCGCGACAGCGAAGTGGAAGGCCTCGCCGACTTCTATCGGAAAGTGTGGAGCAGCGGCCCGGCCGGCGCCGAATTCCCGATGCGCGTCGTGCGCGACGGCCGCGACACCTGGGTCCGCATCAAGTCCGCCGACCGCAACAGCTTCCTGCGCAAGCCGCAGCTGCAGTAGCCACTACCGGCCGCCCAGCGTGCAGGCGTTGACAGCCTGCCGCGACCGGCGTAGAAAACTCCCCACGGTTTAACGTAAAACCATAGCAAGCCCTCCGCGCAGATCGATCAAACTAAGAATCGTCGCGCAGAAACATGAGCTTGCAGGTTTAACGCAAAACCGCGGAACACGATGTGCTCCAGGGAGGATTGCCGACTTGGCTCGAGCCACGATCAAGGACATAGCGCTGGCCGCGAAGGTCTCGTCGATGACGGTTTCCAACGTCATGAACGGGCGCCGCGCCAAGGCCTCGGACGAGACCGTCGAGCGCATCATGGCGGCGGTGAAGACCCTCGGCTACCGCCCCAACATGAGCGCCCGCAGCCTCGTCTCCAACGCCTCGCGCATGGTCGGGGTGATCATCCCGTTCACCGAA
>JBKJMF010000327.1:0-9807 GCA_046596525.1 Devosia sp.
AGCTCGCCCGGCGCAGCATCGAGGCGCGCAGTTCCGAGGTCGCGGCGCCGTAGGGCACCAGCCCCTCGATGATGAAACCGCCAAGCCGGCCGCTGCCCAGCTTGTGCTGGATGAGGAAATCGAGATCACCCTCCGGCGCCGGATCGTCGCCAAAACTGTCGGCGAAGTAGCCGCCTTCCTTGACGATCGAAACCGACGGAATGGCATCGGCGAGGAGCTTGCCCGCCTCGTCCTTGGTCTTCAGTTCGAACGTCTCGATGCCGGTGCGGCCGGAACGCGTCGCCTTCACGGCGGCCGGCAGCTTGGTGACGTTCACATCCGAAGTCGCGGTGTGCTTATAGGCCGGAACATACATCATGTACGGCGTGCCCATGTGGGTCACCTGCCCCAGGATACCGCCGTGGCCGCCGGTCGCGACATAGCGGCCGGGGCGGGCATCGACCTTGGCGACCTCGCGGGCGGCGAAGAACTGCTGCTCCTGGATCACTACGGTGCCGGCTCGGTTGCCGCCCTTGCCGTCCTTCCAGATGCCGCTTTCGATATAGGTGACGCTGTCGACGAGGTTGGCCGGGCCGTCATTGCTGATCTGCCCCTGCGGCCGCTGCGCCGCGTTGCAGGCGATCGGCAGGTTGGTGTCGATCAGCAGATTGAACCAGTAAGCGGTCTCTTCGACCTGCGGCGAACCCTGCGTCCAGATCGCGCCGTCGTACTTGCCCGACGCCATGATCGCCTGCACCTCGTTGGTGATCTTGGCGAGCACCGGGCGCGGCGGTGATTTGGCGAGGTGGAACGGCTTATAGGCGAAGAAGTCGTGGCCCAGCCGCTCGGCCGGCGTATCGCCATCGCCGGTGTCGGCGCGCTTCGAATTGGCGAGCCCTTTGGTGAAGCCGCCGGGCGGCATGACGCGGTAGAAATCCACGTCGGCTCGGCCGCCGATCAGGTTGACCTTGCCGTCGGCGCCGATCGACAGCCGGTCGATCTCTTCGAAGCTGCGCGAGCCATCAGGAAAGAAGCCCTGCCGGGTGACATTGCCACCGGGTTTGGTGGTCTCCTCCTCCCACGGCGAGCCATCCGCCTGCATCGCCATGTAAGGCAGCGGATAGAGCCCGTCCTCGGGGCTGAGCTCGATCTCGTAGACCGGCTTGTCGGCCTCCGACTTCTTCTCCTTCGAGAAGCTGCCGTCGGCACCGACATAGCCGTCCGGCGTATCGTAGAGCTCGGCCGTATCGGCCTCGAGCGGATGAGCCGAGAACTGCTCGACATAGAGCTTCACTGGAGCGGCCAGGCGTTGCGCCCGCAGCGGATCGAAGGCAGCGGCGTTGCCCTTGCCGGCGGTGATCGGCGGCAGGCCCTTTTTGGCCCGCGCCTTGTTGGAGGTGACGAGCGGCGGGGTGTTCTGGATGGTGGCTGTGGGGCCAGCCATGTGGGCGATGCGGATCTTGCTCACTGCAGTCCTCTGGAAACGAAGTTCTTCTTGTCCATCATCATGTGCACGCCTTTGGACCCGTTGACGGTCTGGGTGATGTGAAGGTCACCGGCGAGGCTGCACAGCATGTAGGCGTCGGCATCGGAGAGGCCGGACTTCTCGCCCAACAGCGTGATCATCTCGCGCAGCGCCTTGATGACGCACTGGTCGAGGTCCGGGTCCATGCCCATGGTGATGTGGTGGCTCGGCGTCTCGGCGCGCGGCCAGGTGAAGCTCAAGTCGTCGCGGACGATGAACTCGAAGGTGCCGCGCAAGGCCGTCTCGATGGCGGTGACATTGACCTCGCCATCGCCCTGGCAACCATGGCCATCGCCACAGGAGAACAGGCCGCCTTCGACGAATACCGGCAGGTACAGCGTCGAACCGGCGATCAGTTCCTTGTTGTCGAGATTGCCGCCGGTGGCCTGCGGGGCGATCGAGCTGATGCGGCCCCAGCCCTTGGGCGGCGCCAGCCCCATGACGCCGAAGAACGGCGCCAGCTCCAGCTCGAGCCCCCACGGCATGATGCCGACATTGCGCTCGAGATCGAGCGGGATGTTGACGTTGCGCGGCTCGTCGTAATCGTGCGGCAGCGTGCCCAGCAGCGGCACGATGATGTTGAAGCCCCAGTCCTGAAGCAGTGCCACTTCGTGGATGCGCACCTCCAGCACGGTGCCCGGCCTGGCGCCCTCGACGAAGACCGGTCCGGTGAGGATGTGCGGGCCCTCCGGGCGGAGGCCGGCGTGGATATCGCTGAGTTCGGGCGGCACGTGGAACAGCGCCCTATCGGGCACCACGTCGGGAGTGCCGGTGACCGTGTCGATGGTGACGAAGTCGCCGCTCTTCACATGCAGCGCCGGCTTCTGCTTGGCATCGAAATAGCCCCAGTGGCAGGTCTCGACACTCGATTTGAGATGGTGCGTCGCCATTGCCGGTTTTGATCCCCGCGCCGGTGTCTCGGGACCCGGCTTGCATACCGGGACTGTGGCATCGGCGGTGCCAGATAGTCAATATTTCAAATACTGAAATGTGAAATATATCAGCCGGCGGTGGATGCGGTGGCGGCCGCGGCGCGGGCGTTGGCGCGGATGGTGTAGAAGGTGGTGGCGATGACGATGGCCATGCCGACGAGCAGCGTCGGCTCAGGCTGCTCGTTGAAGAAGGCGAGCCCCGCCAGCGAGAGGATCACCAGCCGGAGGAAATCGAGAGGGGCGAGACGGGCAGCCTCGGCATGGCGGTAAGCGGCGACGAAGGTCCAATGCCCGAACGTCGACAGCACGCCGATGGCGCCGAGCAGCAGCCACTCCGTGGGCGTCGGCATCTGCCAGGTCAGCAGCATCGGCACGAGGAGTACCGGCAGGACGAACAGCCCCTGGTAGGTCAGTACCGTGCCGATCGATTCCGAGGCGTTGAACACCCGGACGGTAAGGATCGTCGCCGCCGAGACAATCGCTCCGACGATCGACACCAGAACGAAGAACAGGTCGCCGCCTTCGCGCGGACTCAGCATCAGCAGAACCCCGCCGAGGCCTATGAAAGTCACCAGCCAGGTCTTGCCGTCGACCTTCTCCTTGAGGAACAGCGCCGCCCCGATAGTGACGAACAGCACCGCGGAAAAGCTGATGGCACTGGCCAGCGCCAGCGGCAGATAGATGAAGCTGGCATAGGTGGCGACGGTCGCTGCGAGCGACAGCCCGGCGCGCCACAGCTGCAGGGTGAGATTGCTGGTACGGAGGATGTGGCGGCTCTCGCGGCCCGCCTGCGCCATCACTAGGGCCTGCATGATCAACTGGCGGACCACCACCAGCGTCACCACCGATACCCCGTGCCCGGCGAGCCGGATCAGCAGCAGCAGAGCTGAGAACAGCAGCACCGCCGTCAGCATCAACAGCGTCCCCTTCTCCGTCGGGGAACGCACCAGCCACCAGTCACGCATCGTCGAGGCTCCTCCCGCCCGCTTGACCCTATCTCAGGCAGGCTCGAGCACCGGCTGGTCGAAGCGCAGTTCGCCGGAGCTAAGGCCGAGTCGGATGCAGCGGGCCATGTGGCCGCGGCCGTCGCTAAGCGGCTCGGGCATGGCGATGGAACACTCGGGACCTGCGAACTTGCAGCGCGGGGCGAAGCTGCAGCCATCGGGCAGCGCCCGCAGGTCCGGCGGCGTGCCAGCGATCGCTTCGAGCGGCGCACCGCGCACCTGGTCCTTCACCGTCGAGGACAGCATGGCCTTGGTGTAGGGGTGCTGCGGGTTGAGCAGCACGTCGCGAGCTTCGCCATACTCGATGATCCGGCCGGCATACATCACCGCCACCTTGTCGGCGATCTGCGCCGCGACACCCAGGTCGTGGGTGACGAAGATCATCGACATGCCCATCTCCCGCTGCAGCCGCCGCAGCAGCACCAGCACCTGAATCTGCACCGACGCGTCGAGCGCCGTGGTCGGTTCGTCCGCAAGCAGCAGGCTCGGCCGACAGGACAGCGCCACCGCGATCATGGCGCGCTGTCTGAGGCCGCCGGACAGCTCATGCGGATAGGCCTTCAGTCGCCGCTCGGGCGACGGCACGCGCACCAGTTCGAGCAGTTCGAACGCTCGCTTCCATGCCGCATCGCGATCGACCTTCTCGTGCCGCATCACCGTCTCGGCGATCTGGTCGCCGATGGTGTAGAGCGGGTCGAGCGCAGTCATCGGCTCCTGGAAGATCATCGACACGGTCGAGCCGCGCAGCTCCTGCATCACCTTGTCGCTGACCGCGGTGATCTCGTGCTCGCCGATCGTCATCGAACCTTCGATGACGGTGCGCTTCTTGGGGTGGAGGCGCAGGAGCGAGCGCATCATCACCGATTTGCCGGAGCCCGACTCGCCGATAACGCAGAGCACCTTGCCGCGCTCGAGGTCGAAGGAGACGCCGTTGACCGCCTTCACCGTCGCCTCACGGCTGACGAAGCGGACCTTCAGGTCTCTGACCTTCACGTAAGGCTCGCCTGCCGTGTCGATCGGCTCTGCCAGGGTCGGGTGGGAGAATTTCATGTCGTTCATCTTTCGCCTCTTCGTTCAGGCCGGCATCAGTTGAAGGGCGTTCCGGCCGGCGCGCGGCTGTGGCCGGAACCGGCGTGCACCATGTGGCAGGCGGCGAGGTGCCGGCTGGGGTCCGACTTCAACACGTCGCCCAGCACCGGAGCCTTGGACATGCAGACGTCCTCGACATACGGGCAGCGGGTGTGGAAGCGGCAGCCGGATGGCGGGTTGACCGGGTTGGGCGGATCGCCGGCCAGCGGCGCGGCTTCGACGCGCTCGTCGGGGTCCATGCTCAGCCGGCACTCCAGCAGCGCCTTGGTGTAAGGGTGCTTGGGATTGTCGTAGATCTTCTCGACCGGACCGATCTCGACCACCTGCCCCAGATACATCACCAGCACCCGGTCCGAGATGTAGCGGACCACGTGCAGGTCGTGGGAGATGAAGATGTAGGTGAGGTTGAGCTGCTCCTTGAGCTCGCCGAGCAGGTTCAGCACCTGCGCCTCGACCGATTTGTCGAGCGCCGACACCGCTTCATCGAGGATCAGCAGCCGCGGATCGAGCGCCAACGCCCGGGCGATGTTGACGCGCTGTTTCTGCCCGCCGGAAAGCTCGTGCGGGTAGCGCTGGCTGAACAGGTTCGGCTTCAGCCCAACCTTCTCGAGCAGCGCCCGCGCCTGCTCCTTAGAGGACTTGGTGCTGGCGCCCTGCACCTTGGGGCCATAGGCGATCGAGGATTCGATCGGCAGCCGCGGATTGAGCGATGAGTAGCTGTCCTGGAACACCATCTGCAGCGCGCGGCGGAGCCCGTCGAGTTGCACGCCGTTTTTCTCGCCGACAGCCTCGCCGTCGAGGATCAGGTTGCCCTCGTCTTTCGCCAGGAGGTACATCAGCAGCCGCGCCAGCGTGGACTTGCCGCAGCCGCTTTCGCCGACGATGCCGAGGGTCTCGCCCTTCAGCACGTAGAACGAGATGTCGTCGACCGCCTTCACCTCGGCCACCTTGCGGTTGAGGAGGCCCGCGCGGATCGGGAAGTACTTCTTGATGTTCTCGACGATCAGCATCGGCTGGGCCGGCCCACCACGATCCCGCGGGTCGATGCCGGCATCTTCGGAAGCTTCGATCAGGTCGGTCATGGCGGGGCTTCCTTTCGAACTAGGCTTTGACGTCCATCGCCTGGCGCAGGCCATCGCTGACCAGGTTGAAGGCAATGGAGGTGATGAGGATGGCAACGCCGGGGATCGCGGTGACCAGTGGCTGGACGTAGATCGACTGCCTGAGGGTCGACAGCATCAGTCCCCAGTCCGCCGTCGGCGGCGACACACCGAGGCCGAGGAACGAGAGACCGGCGGCGAGGATGATCGAGATCGAGACCAGCGTGGAGGAGTAGACCAGCACCGGCGAAAGCACGTTGATCAGCACATGGGTGAAGAGGATGGAGATCGTCGAGGCGCCGCTGGCGCGTGCCGCATCGACGAAATCGAGCATGCGGACCTGGCTGGTCGCCGTCTCCGCCACACGGCAGATCGGCGGGATCAGCACGACCGTGAGGGTGAGCATCTGGTTGCCGATACCGCCGCCGAGGCTGCCGGCGATGGCTACCGCGAGCAGCACCGAGGGAAACGCGAAGAACACGTCCATGGTGCGCATGATCACCATATTGACCTTGCCGCCGTAGTAGCCGGCGACGACGCCAAAACCGCCGCCGATGAGGGTGGCGAAGAACACCGGCAGGATGCCCATCATCAGCGAAACGCGGCCGCCCCACAGCATGCGGCTCAGCATGTCGCGGCCCTGCTCGTCGGTGCCGAGCAGGTACTTCTTGTAGCCGATCGCCCGGAGCCGGTTGGCCATGCTGGATTTCTCCGGGTCCATCGGCGAGAGCCAGGGCGCGAACACCGCCAGCAGCACGATGACGATGATCAGCGCGAGGCAGAACAGCGTGACGTAGTCGTAGCGGAGGCGGCTCCACACGTTGCCCCAGTAGCCGCGCACCTTGTTGGCGGGGCTCGTCTGGCTGGGGTCGATCTTGATACTGCCGGCAGGGATATCGGTCATAGCTCTTGCCTCAGATGCGTTTGATGCGCGGATCGACCAGCGACTGCAGCAGGTCGACGACGAGGTTGATGAGGACGAACACCGTCGCCAGCACGAGGATCGTGCCCTGCAGCAACGGGATGTCGCGCGTCAGGATCGCCTTGTTGAGGAGGTACCCGGTGCCCGGCCAGGTGAAGACCGTTTCCACCAGCACCGAACCGCCGATCAGGTAGCCCAGTTGCAACCCCAGCATGGCGATGGCCGAGGGCATGATGTTGCGCACCGCATGGGTGATGATGCTGAACTCGCTCAGCCCCTTGGCACGGAGCGTCTGGATGAATTCCTGGTTGAGGATCTCGCTCAGCGACGAGCGCGTCGTCCGCGTCATGATGGCGAGTGGCGGCAGCGCCAGCGCGATGATCGGCATGATCGCGAACTTGAAATCGTTCCAGTCGAAGTAGTTGAAGCCGTCCGAACCGCCCGCGCCCATGCCGGTCGCAGGCAACCAGTTGAGGTTCACCGCAAACACGATGACCAGCACCACTGAGAGCCAGAACGTCGGCACCGAGATGCCGAACACGGCCACTGCCGTCACCAGGCGGTCCACAACACCGCCTTGGCGGGTCGCGGCGATGACCCCGAGCACCATGGAAAGGACGAAAGCCAGCACCACCGAGATCAGCGCCACGGTGATGGTGTTGGAGAAAGCGCGGAAGACTTCGCCGGCCACCGGCATGTTGTTGGCGATGGACATGCCGAAATTGCCGTTCAGCACGCGCCAGAGCCACATCACGTACTGGATCACCACCGGCTGATCGAGCCCGTAATAGGCGCGCAGCCGCGCCACATCCTCAGGATTGGCATCGGGCCGCACCAGGTTCTGCACCGGGTCGCCCGGCGCGATCTGGACCAGGGCGAAGCAGATCACCGTGACGCCGAAAAGGATCGGGATGGTCATCACGAGACGGCGGAGCGCATAGAGCCACAAGGCGATATCTCCCGGCTGGATCGGAAAGCAGATGCTGTGGGCGCTGGGTCGCGCCCACAGCCAGATCGCAAAGGATCAGGGACTGACCACGATCGGGGTCAGGTCCTGGAACCAGCTCTGGGCCTGGACGAAGCCCGTGAGCTTGGGCGAAAGCGCGCGCGGATTGAGGTCGTGGGCGATGAACAGCTCCGGCGCATCGGCCATGATGGTGTCGTTCATCTTGGTGAGGATGACGTCGCGCTTGGCCTGGTCGAACTCGGCCATCGCTTCGTTGCCCAGCTTGTCGACTTCCTCGTTCTTGTAGAAACCCCAGTTGCAGCAGCTGGGCGGGGCGTAGGCGGTCATCCACTTTTTCAGGATGCCCTGGCTGGCATCGATCGGCGCCATCGAGAAGTTGATGCCGTCGAACTCGGACTTGTCCGCGCCGCCCAGGAACACGCCGATCAGGGCGTTCCAGTCCATCGGGATCAGTTCGACCTCGAAACCCGCCTCGTCGAGCTGTTCTTTCACCAGCTCGTTCATCGGCAGCGGCTGCATCTGGCCCGACCCGGACGTCGAGATGCCGATCTTGATCTTGCACGGCATGCAGCCGGCTTCGGTCAGCAGCGCCTTGGCGCCTTCCGGATCGTACTCATAGACCGGCGGGCTGCCGTACCAGGGCTGACTGTCGATCAGCGTGTTGTAGGCAGCAGTAGCGACGCCCTGCAGCATGTCGACCATGTCCTGCCGGTTGATCGCCATATTGGCGGCCTGCCGAACCCTAAGGTCGGCGAACGGCCCCTTGTCGACGCGCAGCAGGTAGTCCCAGTTGTGCGGATAGGGCACGGTGACGATCTGCATGCCGGCAGCGGTCAGGGCGGGGATGGTGTCAGGCGAAGGAGCCTCGACGAAATCCACCTGGCCCGACATGAGCGCGGCGGCGCGGGTCGAGGCTTCCGGCATCGGCAGCAGCACCAGCCGGTCATGCTTCGGGACGCGGTCGGGGTTCCAGTACTCGGCGTTCTTGACCAGCTCGAGCCGCTCGTGCGGCACCAGCTTGTCGAACTTGTAGGGGCCCGTACCGGCCGGGTGTTCGGCGTATTTCACATAGTCATTGCCGGCCGCTTCGACCCCGCAATTGGAGATCATGTAGAACATGGCGAGATCGTAGGGCAGCAGCGACGCCGGGGTCTTGGAGGTGATCTTGATGGTGTAGTCGTCGACCTTCTCGACCTTGGCGACGTTCACCACGCCCGAGCCCTGCATGCCGGCATGGCGGGCATTGAACTGCGGCGAGGCCGAGTCCTGCACACGCGCAAAATTCCACACCGCGGAGTCGGCGTTCCACGGGCAGCCGTCGTGGAACTTGACGCCCTCGCGCAGGTGATAGGTCCAGAGCAGATTGTTGGCCGGGTCCACTTCCCAGCTGGTCGCGAGGCCGGGGACGATATCGGCCGCCTTGTCCGAGCTCGACAGGTCCCAAATCGCCAGCGCGTCGTACATGGTGTAGCCGGCGAAGCGGTAGCCCTCGTAGCCCTGGTCGGGCGCGCCGGTCCAGTCGGGGATATCCGCGGCCGACATGGCGACACGCAGAACAGTTTCTTGCGCGGCGGCGTATCCGGTCGCGCTGACGGTCGCCAGGGTGGCGAACGCGGCGGCCGTGAACACGCCCCGCAGTCCAGTTGATCTCATGATGCTTCTCTCCTGCAAACGGGGAGCGCCCATCGGGAAGGCGCACCAGGACAGCGTTGCAAGGTCCGTGCCAGCGTTGTCAGCGGTGGACGCATGCCAGACCAGCGTTCGGCTAAAATGTTCAAATCTCTACGATTTCGCTGCCAGCCCTGACTGGTGGCGCGGGCTTTCGTGTTGCAAAAGCACCTTCACACGCAATGAGATAGCCCGGCTCAACGGGACTTCTTTGCGCAAAAAACAAGCAAGCTGATCATTATTTTATCTCTCCATATTATCGTTTTCAAATATCTGTCTGCGTAGTATATGAACCTGGTACCTGAGGAGCCGTGCAATGACCCAGCCACTCACCCCGCCCCCGCAATTCGCGACCGAAACCGAGCTGCGCTTCCGCCTCGCGGGCGTGGTTCCACCAGATGAGCGGGCGCCCGGCACCTATGCCAACGCGCAGCGGCTGCTGGCGACGCTGCACTGGCTGCGTCAGCCCCGCACCGTGGTCGCGGAGCCGTCGAACGTCTTCAGCCTCGTCGAGGGCAAGTGAGATGGCGTCGCTCGGTCCACTCAACGAACTCTCGATCGCGGACGCCGGCGCCGCGCTGAGGTCCAGCGAGGTCACCTCGCGCGCGCTGACCGAGGCGG
>JBKJMF010000478.1:0-8828 GCA_046596525.1 Devosia sp.
CTATCCGGCCGGCGAGCTGAAGCATGGCCCGATCGCATTGGTCGACGAACTGATGCCGGTAATCGTTGTCGCGCCGTCGGACGAGCTGATGGCCAAGACTCTCTCCAACATGCAGGAAGTCGCGGCGCGCGGCGGTAAGATCATCCTGATCACCGATGAAGTGGGGCAGCAGGCCGTGGGTCAGGACGTGGCCGACGTCATCGTGCTGCCCAAGGTCGCAAGCTTCGTGGCGCCGATCCTCGCGACGATCCCGGTGCAGTTGCTGGCCTATCACACGGCGTCGTTCATGGGCACGGACGTCGACCAGCCGCGCAACCTCGCCAAGAGCGTCACGGTTGAATAAGCCGTTCTTCGAGCAGGAGCCTGAACTCAACGTCTTTGGCGAGCGGCTGGTGCTGTGCTCGATGAACCCGCTGACCGGGTTCTTCCGCAACGGCAACTGCGTCACTGGCCCGTCGGACGAGGGCCGGCACACCGTGTGCGCCGAGATGACCGACGCGTTCCTGGCGTTCTCGAAGTCGCGCGGGAATGACCTGTCGACGCCGATGCCCGAGTATGCGTTTCCAGGGCTGAAGGCCGGCGACAAGTGGTGCCTTGTAGCACTGCGCTGGGTCGAGGCGCTGGAGGCGGGCATGGCGCCGCGTGTGGTGCTGAAGGCGACGCACCAGTCGGTGCTGAAGTATGTCGAGATTGATGTGCTACGGAAGTACGCGATCGACTAGTCCGGGATCAGGCGCTTGCCGAAGCTGCCGGAGTCGTGCTGCTCGTAGCCCAGGCGCCGGTAGTAGTTCCCGATCGCCGTGTTCTCGCCGCGCACCAGCAGGTTGAGCTTCGGACATCCCATTGCTGTGAGGCGCTGTTCGAGTTCGATGAGCAGCGCTGCGCCGAAGCCTTTGCCCGCGTGCGCGTCCGAGGCTGCGAGGTAGTACACCGTGCCCCGATGCCCATCGTAGCCGCCCATGGCGGTCGCCATGATCTGCCCATCGAGCACACCTACGAGGAACAATTCCGGCTGCACCGCCAGCTTCCGCTCAATGTCCTTCAGCGGATCGTTCCAGGGCCGGGTCAGGCCGCGGGCCTGCCACAGGGCGATGACGGCGTCGGTGTCGGCGCGTTCGAAGGGGCGGATTTGCATCTGGTCAGCCGGCTCGGAGAAGGGGGATCGCGAGGTCTTTACGGAATAAATAGAGGAGGATGCGGAGCGCTTCGCCGTCGGTTCCGGTAAGTCCCGGGTTACGTGTCAGTGCATCCTTGGCATCCTCGTGGGCCCATTCGAGCAGGTGGCGGTGCACGTCGGGGACGGCGAGGTGGTAGCCGGGCATGCCGGACTGGCGGGTGCCGAGGACGTCGCCCTGGCCGCGCAGTTCGAGGTCCTTTTCGGCAATGACGAAGCCGTCTTCGGTGCTCTTGATGGTCTCGAGGCGGGCCGTGGCGGTTTCGCTCAGGGGCTCCTTGTAGAGCAGCAGGCAGGCCGAACGCTGGCTGCCGCGGCCGACGCGGCCGCGGAGCTGGTGCAACTGCGCGAGGCCGAAGCGCTCGGCGTGCTCGATGATCATGATGGTGGCGTTGGGGACGTCGACGCCAACTTCGATGACGGTTGTGGCAACGAGCACCTTGGCTTCGTTGCGCTGGAAGCGGTCCATCGCCTCGGCCTTGGCCGTGGCGCTCATCCGGCCGTGGATCAGCACGACCTGGTCGCCGAACACCTTCTTCAGCTCGGCGAAGCGATCCTCGGCAGCGACCACTTCGAGATGCTCGCTTTCCTCGACCAGCGGGCAGACCCAGAAGGCCTGCGCGCCTTCCTCGATGCGGGAGGCGAGGCGCTGCACGACGCGGTCGTACTCGCCGATCGACAGCACCGCGGTGTCGATGGGTTGCCGGCCGCGGGGCTTCTCGCGGAGAATGCTGACCGCCATGTCGCCGAAATGGGTGAGCACGAGGGTGCGGGGAATCGGGGTGGCGGTCATGACGAGGAGGTCGGCGTGCGAGCCCTTCTCGCTGAGGGCGAGGCGCTGGTGCACGCCGAAGCGGTGCTGTTCGTCGACGACGGTCAAGCCGAGATTGTGGAACTCGACGCCGGACTGGAACAGCGCGTGGGTGCCGACGACGATGGTGGTCGAGCCGTCGGCGATGCCGGTCAGCACGGCGCGGCGCTCCGCGGCGGTCATCTTGCCGGTCAGCAGGACGATGCCGAGGCCGACTTGGTCGCAGAGCGGCTTTAGCGTCTTGTAGTGCTGGCTGGCGAGGATTTCGGTGGGCGTCATCAGCGCCGACTGAGCGCCGCTTTCGGCCATTCCGGCCATGGCCATCAGCGCCACCACGGTCTTGCCGGCACCGACGTCGCCCTGCAGCAGGCGCGACATGCGCTCGGGTGCCGCGAGGTCGTGGCGGATGTCCTCGACGGCGAGGCGCTGGCCTTCGGTGAGGGTGTAGGGCAGGGCGGCCTGCACCTTGGCGGTAATCTCGCCGGTGAAGGTGCGGGCAATGCCGCGCGGTGCGATCAGTTGTGAGCGGACGATCAGCAGGGCGAGTTGGCCGGCGAGATACTCGTCATAGGCGAGCCGCATCCGGCCCTTCGACCAGAGCTGCGCGTCCTCCGGGTCTGCAGGTGCATGCGACGAAGTCATCGCGGCCCGGAAAGTCGGCCACTTGAACTCGGTGACGCGCTCCGCCGGCATCCATTCGGGGAGGTCTGGGAGCGTTTCCAGCACCTGCCGGGTGAGCTTGATCAGGGCGCGGGAACTGAGGCCCTGGGTGAGCGGGTAGACCGGCTCGACCAGTGGCATGTCCTCGAACTTGTCGGCTTCTACGACATAGTCGGGATGGGTGATCTGCTTTTCGCCCTGGAAGAAGCCGATGGTGCCCGAGACGTAGCGCGTCTCGCCCACCGGCAGCAGCTTTTCCACCCAGCCGCCGTTCGCGCGGAAGTACACCAGCTGGATCTCGCCGGTCTCGTCATGCGCGAACACCCGGTGTGGGATGTTGGGGCGGCCGCGCGGTGGTGGCTGGTGGCGGTCGATGTGCAGCTTGAGCGTCGCGATGTTGTTGTGCACGGCGTTGGCGATGCCATCCATGCTGCGCCGGTCGACGATGCCGGTGGGCATGTGCATCAACAGGTCGAGCGCTATGGCTTCCTGCCCCTCGGGCGCGCCGAAGAAGCGGGTGAGCAGCGCGCTGAGTTGCGGCCCCACACCCTTGATGGAGTGGAGCGAGCGGA
Source organism: Devosia sp. (assembly GCA_046596525.1). Classification (GTDB taxonomy): domain Bacteria; phylum Pseudomonadota; class Alphaproteobacteria; order Rhizobiales; family Devosiaceae; genus Devosia_A. Next base: position 3,218 of record JBKJMF010000478.1, read on the forward strand.
ACAGCGGATCGAGGGCGGCTGGACGAGACATGCCGGCCTAGAGACCGGTAGCCTTCCGGAGCACTTCGTTCATGCGCCCCTGCCATCCCGGGCCGGTAGCCTTGAAGTGTTCGAGCACATCGGCGTCGACTCGCAACGAGATTGCCTGCTTGGGTTTTTCGGCAGGTGGACGGCCACGGCGGACAAGCCTCTCGCCGTGAAACAGGTCGGCTTTCTCAAACCACTCCTTCGTCAGTTCAGGAGCATCGTCCGGATCGGTCCAGGTACTTTCCGTATTCGGCTTGTTCGCGGTCATTGGCCTTCCTCATCGAAATAATGTGGCGGAATTCTTCGCGTTGGGTCCAGACCAACACAACCATTCGACCACGAAGTCGGCCGATGGTAATGGTGCGAACCTCGCCATAGTCGAACCTGTCATCGATCCATCGGAACGTCGTCCCGGCGAACACCACGGGCGCGTCCAGAAAGTCCAGACCGCGCTCATCCAGCGCCTTCTGCCGCTTGGCGGGATCGAACGTGATCGGTATCATTTATGTATATACGATAATGCCCCGGTGCAAGAATTATCGTATATACAATGCGGAGGCTGACAAGCCGGTGTTTTCCGCGTAAACACGCGACCCAACATCTCCGAGACCTCCCGATCATGGCCCTTCAAAAAGACGCCGGTGACCAATTGTCTATGCGGCTCCGCCGCCTGCGCTACCGCGCCTGGCATCGCGGCACCAAGGAGATGGACCTGCTGCTCGGGCCCTACGCAGACGCCCGGCTGGGAGGGATGGAGGTTGCGGAACTCGATCGCTTCGAGACGCTTCTGGAGGAGGCCGACACCGACCTGCTCAAGTGGCTGATGGGGCAGGAGCCGACACCAGCCGACGCCGACGCCGATCTCCTCGCCGATTTGCTCAAGTTCCGAACCGCCAAATGACCGATCAGCGCCCCGACCGCACGATCTCCAATGTCCCTGACGGCATGCAGCCGGTCGTGCTCGCGCGGCTGGTCGAGGACCGGCTGAAGTCGGCGCCGGATGCGGCAGTGAGTGCGGTATTCGTTGCGCGCGACGGGCGGCGGCTGCAGCGGATGGTGGAAATCCTCGAGCAGCTGATGCCGGGGCACCAGATCCTGACCCTGCCGGCCTGGGACTGCCTGCCCTACGACCGCGTGTCGCCGAACGGCGTGACCATCGCGGCGCGCATGACGACGCTCTCGACGGTCGCCAGCGGCGCCGCCAAGGGCGCCATCGTTCTCACTACGGTCAACGCGCTGGTGCAGAAGCTGCCGCCGCGCGCCGTGGTGGCGGGGATGAGCTTTGCCGCTGCGGCGGGGCAGGTGGTGGACAGCGAGAAGCTGATCGCCTGGGCGTCGGGCAACGGCTATCTGCGCGTGCCCACGGTGCGCGAGACCGGCGAATACGCGGTACGCGGCGGGTTGATCGACCTCTACCCGGCGGGCGTCGAGTTCCCGCTGCGCTTCGACTTCTTCGGCAAGCAGCTGGAGACCATCCGCACCTTCGATCCCGACACGCAGCGCACCACCGGCAACGTGAAACGGATCGCGCTGGCGCCGATGAGCGAGGTGCTGCTGAGCGACGAGGCGATCAAGCGGTTCCGCGCGCGCTACACCACCATGTTCGGCGGCAACACCGTGGACGATCCGCTCTATGCGGCGGTGAGTGCCGGCCAGCGCTATCCGGGTGTCGAGCATTGGATGGCGTTCTTCTACGACGAACTCGACCACCTCGCGGCCTATGCGGGGGACGCGCCGTTCGTGTTCGACGATCAGGCCAAGGAAGCCTTTGCCGACCGGCAGACGCAGGTCTCCGACTACTATCAGGCGCGCGAGGACGCGCGGCACGAGCGAAAGTCGTCGCAGGGCGCGGCGCCGTACAAGCCGGTGCCGCCCGACCAGCTCTACGAGATGGAGCGCCAGCCCTATGCTCTAGCGCCTGCCAGGGGCGTGGTGCAGCTGTCGCCGTTCGCGACGCCGGACATGAAGAAGGCCGACGACGCTGCCGGGCGTGTGGCACCGAGCTTTGCTGCCGAGCGGCAGGCACAGGACGTCAACCTGTTCGAATCGGTGGTAAAGCTGTTCCGCACCGAGCGGAAGAAGGGCCGGAAGACCATCATTGCCTGCTGGTCCGAGGGCTCGCGCGACCGCATGGCGCAGGTGCTGGCTGACCATGGCCTTGCCCACCCACGCCTCGCCGAGAACTGGCGCGACGCCGAAACGACGTCGCCGGAGACCACGGCGCTGGTGGTGCTCGGGCTTGAGACCGGCTTCCAAACCGACGACATGTTGGTGCTGTCGGAGCAGGACATCCTCGGCGAACGCCTGCTGCGGCCGCAGCGGCGCAAGAAAGCGTCGGATGCTCTCACAGAGGCCGCCGGCCTCGCGGCGGGCGACCTGGTGGTGCACGTCGACCATGGTATCGGCCGATTCCTCGGGCTCAAGACCATCGAGGTGCAGGGCGCGGCGCACGATTGCGTCGAGATCGAGTACGCGCAGAATACCAAACTCTACCTGCCGGTCGAGAACATCGAACTGCTGTCGCGCTATGGCGCCGACGCGATCATCGAACTCGACAAGCTGGGCGGCGTTGCGTGGCAGGCCAAGAAGAGCAAGCTCAAGAAGCGCATCCGCGACATGGCGGAGCAACTGATCAAGATCGCGGCGCTGCGGCAGTTGTCGACGGTGGAGCCGATGGACGTGCAGCCGGGGCTCTACGAGGAGTTCGCGGCGCGTTTCCCTTACGACGAGACCGAGGACCAACTGGCGGCGATCAACGCCGTGTTCGAGGATCTGTCGTCGGGCCGCGTGATGGACCGGCTGGTTTGCGGCGACGTCGGCTTCGGCAAGACCGAGGTGGCGCTGCGCGCGGCGTTTGTGGTGGCGATGTCCGGGCGGCAGGTGGCGGTGGTGGTGCCGACGACGCTGCTGTCGCGGCAGCATTTCAAGACTTTTACCGAGCGCTTCGCGGGGCTGCCGCTGCGAATCCGGCAGGCCTCGCGGCTGGTGGCGGCGAGCGAGCTCAAATCGACCAAGGAAGAGGTGGCAAAAGGTACCGTCGATATCGTCATCGGCACCCATGCGCTGCTCTCGAAGTCCATCGAGTTCAAGGATCTGGCCCTGCTCATCATCGACGAAGAGCAGCACTTTGGCGTCGGTCACAAGGAGCGGCTGAAGGAGCTGAAGGGCAATGTGCACGTCCTGACGCTGACCGCGACGCCGATCCCGCGCACGCTACAACTGGCGCTGACCGGGGTTCGCGACCTGTCGCTGCTGGCCACACCGCCGGTCGATCGTCTCGCCATCCGCACGTTCATCTCGCCGTTCGATCCGCTCAGCGTGCGCGAGGCGCTGCTGCGCGAGAAGTATCGCGGTGGGCAGGCGTTTTACGTGGTGCCCAAGATCAAGGATCAGCCCGACATCGCCGAGTTCCTGCGCCAGCAAGTGCCGGAGGTCAGCTACGTCGTCGCCAACGGCCAGATGCCGCCGGGCGAACTCGACGACATCATGAACAATTTCTACGACGGCAAGTTCGACGTGCTGGTGTCGACCACCATCGTCGAATCGGGCCTCGATATCCCGAACGCCAACACGCTGGTGGTGCATCGCGCCGACAATTTCGGTCTGGCGCAGCTCTACCAGATCCGCGGCCGTATCGGTCGGGCCAAGCAGCGCGCCTATGCGCTGTTCACCATCCCACCGGACAGGAAGCTCAACGACACCGCCGAGCGGCGCCTGACCGTGCTGCAATCGCTGGAAACGCTGGGGGCAGGGTTCCAACTCGCCAGCCATGATCTCGACATCCGTGGCGCAGGCAACCTGCTGGGGGACGAACAGTCGGGGCACATCCGCGAAGTCGGCTTCGAACTCTACCAGGCGATGCTGGAAGAGGCGGTCGCGGCGCTGCGCGATGGCGACGCCGATTATGAGGACCGCAACGAGTGGAGCCCGACAATCTCGCTGGGCATGCCGGTGATGATTCCCGAATACTACGTGCCCGACTTGCAGCTGCGCATGCAGCTCTACCGCCGCCTCGGCGATCTTTCGGATGCCCGCGAGATCGATGCCGCTGGCGCAGAGCTGATCGACCGCTTCGGGCCGCTGCCAGAGGAGGTGGAGGCGCTGCTCAAGGTGATCCTCGTGAAGGCACTGTGCCGCACCGCCAATGTCGAGAAGGTCGATGCCGGTCCGAAGGGCGCGGTCGTGACCCTGCGGCATAAGGAATTCCCGAACCCGGCGGGGCTCGTACGAATGGTTTCCGATCCGCAGATGCAGGTCCGCATCAAGCCTGATCAGAAACTCGTGTTCAGCCGTGACTGGCCGACGCCGGAGGCGCGACTGAAGGGAACCGCGGCGATACTGTCGAGAATGGCCCGGCTGGCCTCGGAATCGAGCGCTGCAGCAACACTCGCAGGTTAAAGCTTTCGGAAGCCCTCTCGGTCATGTTATTGCCGCGTTTCGTGCCTTGAAGAGCGCACGAACAAGGGTGGCCGGGAGAGTCACCGATGGTAGGACACCACAAGGAAATTCAATGACCCTCAAAAAGCTCGTCGTTGCTGGTTTCGCGGTTGCCGCACTGATGATGCCCTCTTTCGGGGCGATCGCGCAGGAAGCCGCTCCGGCAGCCCCCGCCGAGGGTGCGGCTGCGCCGGCGACGCCGGCAGCGCCCGCCGACGGTGCGGCTGCTCCGGCGGCTCCGGCTGCCAATGCCAACCCCGGCACCAACTGGCTCAAGGTCTGCGACCCCATCGACGGCGGCAAGCAGGCTTGCATCATGCGCCAGGTCGTCGTCGCGAACGGCCAGTTCCTCGGCTCGTTCCTGTTGCGTGACGATCCGGGCCAGGAGAGCCGTCTGCTCGCCGTCGCCGCGGTCCCGCTCGGGGTGCTGCTGCCCTTCGGCCTCACCTGGCAGATCGATGGCGGCAAGCCGATCCGCGTGCCGTTCATGCTGTGCGATCCGCAGAGCTGCGCCACCCAACTGGTGATCAACGAGGCCTACGTGAACAGCCTCAAGAAGGGCGGTGTGCTGAAGCTCACCGCCAAGAACCGCCAGAACAAGGATCTGGTGATCGACATCACGCTAGCCGGCTTCACCACCGTTTACGATGGCGCCGCCGCGATGACCTTCGACGAATTCAACAAGCAGTCGACCGCCCCGTCGGCGCTGGAAAAGCAGCTGCAGGATCGCGCTGAAGAACTGCGCAAGCAGCTCGGCACCGATGGCGCTGCTCCGGCTACGCCGCCGGCGCAGTAAGCCGGTTCGCTTGCACGGAATTGGAAAGGGCGCCCTCGGGCGCCCTTTTTCGTTTCAGCGATGACCCATGCCGAGCCCGAACGCTTGCTTGCGCAACGGTGGCGATAGCCGCAGCGCCCAAAGGCCGCCAGCACGCAGCGCCTGAGCCGGGAGGAAATCGCTCAGCAGCGAGCGGAACAGCGCGTCCACCATGCCGCCAGTGCGCTCCAGATCATCGGCGCGGCGGGCCGCGTAGTCGGCAGAGACGGCCTGCGCCCAGCCGGCGGTGCTGCGGTCGACTGCCGCGAGCGATGCGGCGAGGTCAGCGACATCTCGGAGGCCGAGATTGAGCCCTTGCGCACCGATGGGCGG
>JBKJMF010000181.1:0-8491 GCA_046596525.1 Devosia sp.
GCCGTCAGTTGATGCGGGCAGTTGTGCGGCGCTGAACTGCGATCGTTGAGCTGCCGATCGCCGGAGCGGTAGCGACCCAGCCAGCGATACGCCGAGCGCACCGACACCCCGCCGGCCTCGGCCGCCTCACCAACCGGCCAGCCCTGTTCGATCCGCTCAACCAAAAGCACTCGACCCGATGGCGTCAGACGCGCATTCTTGTGGATGTTCATTCGGGAACTCCGCTGAAGGTTGGTTGGCTTTGCAACCCCAGCTTCTCAGTCCCTCCCCGAATGAACAACCTTCATAGCTTCGACAACTAGGCGGGCTGGAGCGCTGGCCCGACATAGCGCGCCCGCGGGCGGATCAACTGCCCGGCGGCGGCCTGTTCCAACATATGCGCCAGCCAGCCGACGGAGCGGGCCAGGGCAAAGATGGTGGCTGGGGCGTGGCGCGGCAAGTCGTAGGCGACACACAGCGCTGCCAGAGCAAAATCGACGTTCGGACGCTCGCCGACCAGCCGCTCAGCCGCAGTGCGGAGGGTGCGGAACATTGGCGGGACGTCGATGGCGGCCAGCAGCGCATCGCAGCGGACGTCGCCACGCAGGTAGAGCCGGTGGCCGAAGCCGGGGATGACGCGGCCCTCGCCCAGCCAGTCGCGGAGGGCACGGGGTGCTCGCATGGCGTCGGCGCCGATGTCGACGGCAAGCGCCAGCACGGCGGAGGCAGCGTTGCCGTGCAATGGCCCACTGAGGGCGGCAAGGCCGGCGAGCGCGCCGGCGGAGAGCGATGAGCCCGTCGAGACGGTGACCCGGGCGGCGAAGGTCGAGGTGTTGAGCTCATGATCGGCCAGCAGCGCCACGGTGCGGCGCAGCACGTCAGCGGCGGCAGGGCGGCCGAGATAGTGTGCCAGCCGGAGGTGCAGCGGCCCTGCCCCGCTGCCGAGTAGGGCGTCCGCGAGGCCCGCAAGGATGCCGGCGGCCTCCCGGCGGAGCTGGGTGGGTCCGCGACCGTTGCTGGGGGGATCATAGGCGGCTCGTTCGGCGAGCATGACGAAGGTCGCTGCCATCGGTGTTTCGCTTGCCGGACGGTGCCCCGTGAGTGGCAACGACCATGGTCCGTCCCAGAGCAGCGTCGCCACCTCCTCCAGCGTCGCAGTCGCTGACAGCTGGGCCGCATCGACGCCGCGATAGTAGAGGCGACCACCGGTGATGGTGGAGATGGCCGACGGCAGCACCGGGTCACCCCAGCTGATCGCCTCGGACGCTACCGTCGCCGAACTCCGCCGGCCGCGCGCCCGCAGCGCCAGTCGCTCCACATCCTCCTCGCGGTAGAGGCTGCGCCGGCTGTCCTCGGGGTCAGGCTTCGCCCGGATCCGCCCGCGACTGACATTGGCATAGAGCGACTGCGGCTTGCTGCCGAGCCGGGCCAGAGCCTCCGTTGCGTTGAGCCACATTGACTTGTCTCATGTTGATCAATGTCATCAAGATTGACGTCAATCATAACGCTCTTATCTTCCTCTGCAACCAAGCCAGGGGACGAAAATGAAGGATGGCCTCGAAGACGTCATCGCCGCTGAAACCGTGCTCTCCGATGTCGACGGCCTGGCCGGCCGCCTGACTATCCGCGGCGAGCCGCTGCAGGCGCTGGCCGGACGCGTGAGCTACGAACAGGTGCTGTCGCTGCTGTGGGACGGGTTCTTCCCGGACCTCCCCCACGACCTCGCCCCAGCGCTTGGCGAAGCCCGCAAGGCGGTGTTCGACATGGTGCGGCGTGAACTGCCGCTGATCGCCGATGGGCCGGCCTATGACGCGATGCGGGCGCTGATGGCAAGGCTGCCCGATGACACCGATCTCGAAACCGCGCTGCTGCTCGGCGCCGCGCCGGGCGCCATCCTGCCGGCGCTGCTGCGGCTTAGGGCGGGCGAGACGCCGCTAGAGCCCGATCCGGCGCTCGGTCACGCCGCCGACATGCTGCGGATGATCGGCGGAACTGTGCCGAAGCCCGAAATGGCGGTCGCGCTCGATACCTACCTCGTCACCGTCGCCGACCACGGCCTCAACGCCTCCACCTTCGCGGCACGGGTCGTTGCATCGACGCAGGCAGGCCTCAACTCGTCCGTGCTGGCAGCGCTCGGGGCGCTCAAGGGGCCGCTGCATGGCGGTGCGCCGGGTCCGGTATTGGACATGCTGGACGCCATCGGCGTGCCGGCCAATGCCGAACCGTGGATTGCTGCCGAACTGGCTCGGGGCGAACGCCTGATGGGCTTTGGCCACCGCATCTACCGCGTCCGCGACCCGCGTGCCGATGCGCTGAAGGGCGCCCTCGCCCGGCTGGACAAGCTCAACGCCATAAATGGCGCCCGTGCGGCGCTGGCGTCCCGCGTCGAGGCGGTCGCCCTTGCTGCGCTGAAGGCACACAAGCCCGATCGGCCGCTGGAGACCAATGTCGAGTTCTACACCGCACTGCTGCTGGAGGCTGTGGGCTTCCAGCGCGACACCTTCACTGCGGTGTTCGCCGCCGGCCGCGTCGGCGGCTGGATCGCTCACGCAAAGGAACAGGCGGCCAATGGCCGCCTGATCAGGCCGAAATCGCGCTATGTCGGACCGGTGCCGAGAGTGGCGGCCTGAGGGCCTCCCGGTTGTCATCGGGGGTGGGGTCGGCTCAGAGAACCAACCCCGTCCTCCACTTACGCCACCTTCGGCGGCAACTGCTGGCCCGGTGTCGACACCGAGATCGCTTCCTCTTCTGGCGTCATTTCCGCCGGCACATCCGCGAACAGTGGCGTCGAGAGATAGCGCTCGCCGGTGTCCGGTAGCATCGCGAGGATGGTCGAGCCTTCCGGTGCACTCTCCGCAACCTTCAAAGCCGCGGCGAAGGTGGCGCCGGCGGTGATGCCGACGAAGATGCCTTCCTTCTGCGCCAGCATCTGCGACTGCTTCATCGCGTCGGGGCCGGCAATGGTCAGCACTTGGTCGAATAGCTTCTCGGTGACCGCCTGGTTGGTGATCCACGGGATGAAGTCCGGGCTCCAGCCCTGGAACGGATGCGGCTTCCAGGCCGAGTGGCTGCCGGTCGCGGCGTGATCGGCACGACGCTCCTGCGCCTCGCCGCTGGTCAGCATCGGCGCGCCCTCGGGCTCGGCGACGATGATCTTGGTGTTCGGGCTCTTGTCGCGCAGCACGCGGCCGACGCCGGTCAGGGTGCCGCCGGTGCCGAAACCGGTCACCCAGTAGTCCAGCTTCTCATCGGAGAAATCGCGCAGGATTTCCTGCGCAGTTGTCCGCGAGTGAATATCCGGATTGGCCTCGTTCTCGAACTGCCGGGTCTGGAACCAGCCATTCGCCTCGGCCAGCGACTCCGCCTTGCGGATCATGCCGTTGGCGCGCTCGGCAGCCGGGGTCAGCACCACCTTGGCACCGAGGAACCGCATCAGCTTGCGGCGTTCGACCGAAAAGCTCTCGGCCATGGTGACCACCAGCGGATAGCCCTTGGCGGCACAGACCATGGCCAGACCGATGCCGGTATTGCCGCTGGTGGCTTCGATCACCGTCTGGCCCGGCTTCAGCGCGCCGGATTTCTCGGCGGCTTCGATCACCCCGAGCGCCAGGCGGTCCTTCACCGAGCCGAGCGGGTTGAAGGCTTCGATCTTGACGTAGAGTTTTACGTTTTTGGGCCCGAGCTTATTGATCCTGACGACCGGCGTATTGCCGATGGTGCCCAGAATATCCTTGAATTTCATGGTTCGTCCTCTTGGTTCCCCGCTTGCTCAGGAGCCTATCCGTGTGGCCGGGCGGCGACAAGTGAACCTATGGTACAGAATTCAGAAGACGACTTATCTGTCAGATGGCATCGCCCCATTCGAGCTTCTTGGCCACCTTGAAGGCCGCCTTGTCACGGCTCGGGACCACACGGGTTTCCAGCCCATCAGGCGCGCAGACGGCGAGTGTTACCGAGAACTTGTTCTCCTCGGGCCGGCGTAGCACCCGGCCGGGAGCACGTTCTCCGATACCCGGGCGGGCCACGACGAGATAGCTGAACTTCTCGTCCTCGTAGCCGAGCGTGCCGCCCTTCATCCGCATGTGCTCGCGGGTCCGGCTGAGGCGCACCGAGAAGTGGCACCAGTCGGGCTCAATCAGCGGGCACTCGTTCTCGTGCGGACAGGGCGCCAGCACCCTGCCCTGCAGTTCGATCAGCCGCCGTCGCACCGCCATCAGCCGTTGGTAGTCGCGCGACCGGCCCGGTTCTACGAGCACCAGGACGCCATCGCAGTGCCGCCACAGCCGCTCGGTCGCGGCGAGCATCTCGGCATCGGACAGTTCCGCCAGCGCATAGACGCAGCTGACGAGTTCGAAGCGCCGCTTGAGTTCGAACCGGCCCAGGTCGGCTTCGACCAGTTCCGCGCCAGCGAGCGACGTTTCCTCGGCCAACGTACCAGCAAGATTGAGGAACGCGCGGTTGTGATCCATCAACGTCGGATCGATCCCCGCGAACGCCTCCATCGCGGCCCAGCCGGCCGTGCCGGGACCGGCGCCGGCGTCGAGCAGTGTCGCCGGGGTAAAGTCCGGTGCGCGCGCCTTGAGCTCATCCAGCACCGCCGACACGGCGGCATAGGTCGCCGGCATCCGGCTCAGCGCATAGGCTATGGCGTCATCGGCGCCGCCGATCACCTGCCGCGAGGCGCCACGCTGCCGATAGTGCTCGGACATCCGGCTGGAGCTGTCGGCGAGCCCCTTCCGCCCCTCGGCGAGGCGTCGCACCGCCAGCGCAAGCTCGATGGGAAGGTCAGTCACCGGCGTCCGCCCTCGTGCAGGCTGAACGCCAGCAATGCGTCGGTCACCGCACGCTTGAAGCGATCCTTGTCGCGCGTCGCGTTCTCGACGATCTCGCGCACCCGCCAGAACTCGCGGCCACCGAACGGCCCCACCTCGGCGCGCACGTAGACATCAGGCGGGTACTGCAGCACGGTCGCGTCCACCAGTTTCTGCGACATGATCTCGGCCGCGACCACCGCGGTGTCGGTAATGCTTGGTTCCCTCGTAGGATCGAGCAGTTCCGGCGTCCGATGCACATCGATGCCGATCAGCACGTCGCACTTGCCGGCGATGTGTCCGAGCGGCAGCGGGTTGCTCACCCCGCCATCGATGAAGTAGCGGCCATCGAGGTTGACCGGTCTGAACAGGCTGGGAATGGCCATCGATGCCGCGATCGCCGGCCGCAGCGGGCCCGTGTCGAACACCACTTCCTTCCAGGCATAGAAGTCCGTCGCGATGACGTGGAACGCCACTTTCAGCTCGGCGAAATCGTCGGGAAATCCATCCGGCAGGAAGGCATTGGCGATGCCGACTGAGTTCACCTGCGCCGAAAGCCCATCGGCCATCAGCCGCTTGAGGTTGGGCCGGTTGCGGTTCCACAGCGTCGTGGCGATCTGCTGCACGCTGCCGAGCACCGTATAGGCATGCTCGCGCAGTTCCGCCCCGCTCATGCCATTGGCCCAGCCGGCGCCGATCAGCGCCCCGATCGAGGAGCCGGCGATCACCGAGGGTTTCAGCCCCAACTCGTCCATCGCCTCGATATAGGGGATATGCGCCAGGCCGCGCGCCGAGCCGCTGCCGAGTGCCACGCCGATGCGCATGTGTCGCCCTCCCGTCACCACTTATGCGATGGCCGCGCCGCAAAAGAAAAGGCCCCGCCGTGATCCGGCGAGGCCCTGAATTGTCTGTGCCGAGGGATCAGGCGCTGGTGGACAGCGCCTCTTCCTTCTTGCGCTCGGCGTAGATGTACAGCGGACGGACGTCCTTGCCGTTCACCACTTCTTCGCTGATCACCACTTCCTCGACGCCCTCGAGCGACGGCAGTTCGTACATGGTGTCGAGCAGGATGCCTTCGAGGATCGAGCGGAGCCCGCGGGCGCCGGTCTTGCGCTCGATGGCGTGCTTGGCGATGGCCTTGAGCGCATCCTCGTGGAAGGTCAGTTCGACCTCTTCCATCGAGAACAGCCGCTGATACTGCCGGACCAGCGCGTTCTTCGGCGCGGTCAGGATTTCGATCAGCGCCGGCTCGTCGAGATCTTCCAACGTGGCAAGAATCGGCAAACGGCCGATGAACTCGGGGATCAGCCCAAACTTCACCAGGTCTTCCGGCGCCACGTCCTTCAGCACGTCGCCGACGCGACGGTCCTTCGGATCCTTGACCACGGCGGAGAAGCCGATGCCCGAACCTTCCGAGCGCGACTGGATGATGCGCTCGAGGCCGGAAAACGCGCCGCCGCAGATGAACAGGATGTTCGTCGTGTCCACCTGCAGGAATTCCTGCTGCGGATGCTTGCGGCCGCCCTGCGGCGGAACCGAAGCGACGGTGCCTTCCATGATCTTCAGCAAGGCCTGCTGCACGCCTTCGCCCGAGACGTCACGGGTGATCGACGGGTTGTCGGACTTGCGGCTGATCTTGTCGACTTCGTCGATATAGACGATGCCGCGCTGCGCCTTCTCGACATTGTAGTCGGCCGATTGCAGCAGCTTCAGGATGATGTTCTCGACGTCCTCGCCGACATAGCCGGCTTCGGTGAGCGTCGTGGCATCGGCCATGGTGAACGGCACATCGAGGATGCGGGCGAGCGTCTGCGCAAGCAGCGTCTTGCCGGTACCGGTCGGACCGATCAGCAGGATGTTCGACTTCGAAAGCTCGATGTCCTGGTTCTTGGTAGCGTGGTGCAGCCGCTTGTAGTGGTTGTGCACGGCGACGCTCAGCACGCGCTTGGCGCGATACTGGCCGATGACATAGTCATCTAGCACCTTGCAGATTTCGGCAGGCGTCGGCACGCCATCCGAGGACTTCACCATCGAGGTTTTGTTTTCCTCGCGGATGATGTCCATGCACAGCTCGACGCATTCATCGCAGATGAAGACGGTCGGCCCGGCGATCAGCTTCCTGACCTCGTGCTGCGATTTCCCGCAGAACGAGCAGTACAGCGTGTTCTTGGAAGATTCGCCGCTGGTCGTGTCCTTGGACATCCTGTCACTCCTGGGAGTTCGGGCTCCCATCCCGGCTAGAGCAGAACGCTAGCCCCGGATACCTAAATAAAATGTAAGCCCGACCAACCTTAACGGCCAGCCGGGACCCACACAATCACACAAGTGTCACACTCGCGTAGGGCGTTGAGATTCACCTTAACGGGCAAAATCTTACGGCGCGTCGGGCGCCGCCCGCTTCTCGAAGATCGAGTCGATGAGGCCGAATTCCTTGGCCTCTTCGGGGCTGAGGAAGCGGTCGCGTTCCAGCGCGTTGTGGATGGTGTCGTAGTCCTGGCCGGTGTGCTTGACGTAAATCTCGTTCAGCCGGCGCTTCAGTTTCTCGGTGAACTGGGCATGGATCATGATGTCGGTGGCCTGGCCCTGATACCCACCGGACGGCTGATGCACCATGATCGAGGCGTTCGGCAGCGCGGCACGCATGCCCTTTTCGCCGCCGGCGAGCAGGAGCGAGCCCATCGAGGCGGCCTGCCCCATGCACAGCGTCGCGATCGGCGGACGGATGAACTGCATCGTGTCGTAGACCGCCAGCCCCGAAGTCACCACGCCACCCGGCGAGTTGATATAGAGGCTGATTTCCTTCTTCGGATTTTCCGACTCGAGGAACAGCAGCTGCGCCGTGATCAGCGCGGCCATCTGGTCTTCGACCTGGCCGGTCACGAAAATGATCCGCTCCTTGAGGAGGCGCGAATAGATGTCGAAGGCGCGCTCGCCGCGCGTCGTCTGCTCGACCACGGTGGGCACGAGATAGTTGTAGAAGGTATCGACCGGATCTCTCATTTCGAGATTTGCCCCTTTGAAGGAAGAATCAGCACTCGCGGCCGACTTCAGGCGATGCCCTGTTAAGGGCGCGTAAAGCGACAGATAGGCGCCAATGTGGCAGGCCGCAATAGTCGCATATTCGCGCAATGCAAGCGATTTGGGGAACCTGCCCGGATGGGGAGGGTGTCCGGTTTAGGCGGCCGGGGCCCCGAAGCTCACCGTCACGCCGCGCTTCTTGAAGTAGGACTGCATGGTCTTGCGGCCCTGGCGGTTGTTCTGCGCCAGCTTCGCCGGATCGAACACCGCTTCCTTGGCGCCCTCCTTGGCCATCGCTGCCTTCAGCGCCGCGATGTGGACGTCGATGTCGGAATTGTTCTCGCGCAGCGAGGTGTAGATGTTGTCGATCGCTTCGGTCAGGGTGAGGTCGCTCACGGGCTCGAACTCCAAAGAATGTCTGGCGAGGCTACTAGCCGGTTTTTCCGCTGCGGCAAGCTGTTTCCGTTGGCGGTCACGGCTTCCCGTTCGGCTAGGGCGCCGTATAGCATGAGCGCCAGTTCTCGTTTCAATAGGTCCCGTCCTTGTCCGTAGCCGCTCCGTTCACCCTCGCCGACCGCCATGCCAACGCCCAGCCACGCGAGCTCGCCTTCTACCGCGACCCCTACGCGTTCTACGACGCGGTGCATGCCGCTTCGCCCGCCTTCTTCTGGGATAATTACCGC
>JBKJMF010000183.1:0-4475 GCA_046596525.1 Devosia sp.
GTCGGCAGAGACGGCCTGCGCCCAGCCGGCGGTGCTGCGGTCGACTGCCGCGAGCGATGCGGCGAGGTCAGCGACATCTCGGAGGCCGAGATTGAGCCCTTGCGCACCGATGGGCGGGAAGGCGTGGGCAGCCTCGCCGGCGAGCACGATGCCATCCATACCGGCGCGCTCGACGGTCAGCGTCGAAAGCAGGAACATGTGCGCCGGGGTCAACAGCTTGATGTCGCCGAACAGCCGCTGCGACTTTTTGAGGAAGGTCTCGCGCAGCCCCTCGGCGCCCGACGCCTGTGCGGTCTTCAGCACCTCGCGATCATCGATCCAGACGAGGTTGGCGCGGGCACCGCCGGCGGGGACGAGGGTGAACGGGCCTTCCCCGTAGTGGAACTCGACCGAGGCTCCACCCAGCGGGCGGCCGAGTTCGAGGTCGCAGACCAGCGCCGCCTGGGTGAAGCCGTGCTCGCGAGCGCGAAAGTCCGTCGCGACGCGGACCAGCGACTTCTTGCCGTCGGAGCCGACGACCATTGGCGTTTCGACTACGCTGCCATCGGTGAGGGTCAGCACCCAGCCATTGCTGCCGCGTTCGATGCTGGAGAGCGCCAGTTCGCGGGTTTCCAGATTGTCGAGCGCAGCGCCGGCCGCTTCGAAGGCTTCGAGCAGCTTGATGTTGAGAAAATTCCAGCCGAAGGCGTCGAGCCCGGCATCCTTGCTGTCGAACAGCGTCTCGGGGGCACGGATCAGGCGGTCGGTGGCATCGATGATGCGGATCTGGGTCAGCGGGTGACCCAGGGCCGAGGGTTCGCCGATCAGCCCGGACGCGCGGAGGTAGTCGACGCTCGGTCCCATCAGCGCCGAAGTCCGCCGGTCTGGCGGCCCCTTCGGAGCGAGGTGTAGGGTACGAAGCCCGGCACGCGCTACTGCGACTGCGACCGCAACCCCGGCGAGACCGCCGCCGACCACCACTGCTTCCGGCGCGGCGCTCATCGGGCCAGCGCCAGCCGCTTGTCGCGCCCGCTCGGGATGACGAAGGCTCCGGCGTAGGAGCCGACGAACAGCGCCAGGAGGAAGATCAGCAGATGGTCTGGCCAGAACGCGATCAGCGAGATCGCTGGTCCCGGGCAGATGCCCGACATGCCCCAGCCGATGCCGAACAGCGCCGCGCCGCCGACCAGCGGCGCGTCGATATGGTGGAACTCGGGCTCATTGAACTGCGCATCGAACAGCGGCGCCTGCCGTTTGCGGCCGATGCGGACGGCGATGAACATCACGACGATCGCCGGAACGATGACAAAAGCGAGGCTCGGATCCCAGCCGCCTGTCGGGATGGCGGTGAAATCGAGGAAGCGCAGCACCTTCAGCGGATCGACCATCTGCGAGATGTAGAGCCCCGCGCCGAACAGCAGTCCGCTGATGGCGGCAGTGGCGAGATAGGGCAGGCGGATGGAGGCGGCCATGTCAGACGATCCCGGTGATGGCGACGGTGAGGATAGCGACGCCGAAGAACACTGCCACCGCGACGAATGAGCGCTTCGACAGCCGCGCTATGCCGCAGACCCCGTGTCCCGAGGTGCAGCCATTGCCGATCTTGGTGCCAAAACCGATCAGCAAGCCCGAGGCGGCGATCCACAGCGGCACCGGGATGCCCCAGCCGGCCGGCGGCGCCGCGAGTTGGGCCGGTTGCCCGCCGGGTCCGCCGACACCCAGCCCAGGGATGAGCCAGGAGGCCGCAAGCGTGCCGAGCACCAGTGCTGCGAGGAACACCACGCGCCAGACCACAGTGCGCGCCGGCGGCAGCAGCTGCCCGAAGATCCCCGAAATGCCGGCGATGCGGCCGTTGCCGAGCCAGAGGACCGCCGAAGCAAGCCCGATAAGCGCACCGCCAATCAAGGCGGGGATGGGAGAGAACGAGTCCATGGGGGAGCTTTCGAAGGTTTTCGAACCTCAACATTATCAGCCATCGCCCGCACGAACCAGCGTCCGCGCGATGCGATCATGCCACCCACCGGGGGCGCGGTGAAAAACCGCACCCTGTGCGGAGTGCCACACGCACTCTTCCAACTGGGGGCTCAGCGCCCTAAGTATGGCGCCACCAAGAAAACCAAACGGAGCTGTCGATGCTGGAACTCCTCTACGATCCCAACGTGTGGGCCGCGTTTCTGACCCTCACCGCGATGGAGATCGTGCTCGGCATCGACAACATCGTCTTCATCTCAGTGTTGGTTTCGCGTCTACCCAAGGAGCAGGCTGATCGCGCCCGCAAGGTCGGCCTGGCGCTGGCGCTGATCTTCCGTATCCTGCTGCTGCTGGTGATCTCCTGGATCATCAGCCTCACCCAACCTGCCTTCGATATCATGGGCTTCGCACCCTCCTGGAAGGACCTGATCCTGATCGCGGGCGGTGCTTTCCTTGTCTACAAGGCGACGCACGAGATGCACGCCGAGATCGAGGAGCCGCACGAGGAGGAGAAGAGCCTGAAGCAACAGGCCTCCATGGCGTTCGCCGCCATCATCGGCCAGATCATCGTCATCGATCTGGTGTTCTCCATCGACTCGATCGTCACCGCCGTCGGCATGGCCGACGATGTCCCGGTGATGATCGCCGCGGTGATCGTCGCCGTCGGCGTCATGTTCGTCGCCTCCGGTCCGGTGGCGAAGTTCGTCTCCGAGCATCCGACCACCAAGATGCTGGCGCTGGCCTTCCTGCTGCTGATCGGCACGTCGCTGGTTGCCGATGGCCTCGGCTTCCATATCCCCAAGGGCTACATTTACTCGGCGATGGCCTTCTCGGTGCTGGTCGAAGCGATCAACATCATCGCCAAGGGGCGCAAACTGCGGAGCCGAGCCGCGGCGGGTGCGACGAAGCTCGCCGCTGTACCTGCGGGCTCAGCCGTCGAAGCGCCGACGTCGGGCAAACCGAAGGCGAAATCGACCCCGACGACACGCGCTCGCGCCAAGCCGAAATCGGCGCCGAGGAAGTAGCCCAAGGAGTAGTCAATGAGCCGCGCCTTCGTCGTTCGCGAGTATGGTGGCCCCGAGCAGCTGAAGCTCGAACAGGTCGAGGTCGGGGCTCCCGGCGCGGGGCAGCTCAAGATCCGCAACAGGGCGATCGGGCTCAACTTCGTCGACGTCTACCAGCGCACCGGGCTCTACAGGACGCCGCTGCCGTTCGTCGCGGGCAACGAGGGCGCCGGCGAGGTGATCGCCGTCGGCCCGGGCGTTGCCGGGTTCAACGTAGGCGATCGCATCGCTTACCAGGGGCCGGTTGGGGCTTACGCCGACGAGCGGCTGCTGCCGGCCGACAAGGCGGTGCATCTGCCCGACGGCATCACCTACGAGGTCGCGGCGGCCGCGCTGCTGAAGGGCGCCACGGCGTTCTATCTGCTGCACTGGACGCATGAGCTGAAGGCCGGCGAGGCCATCCTCGTCCACGCTGCGGCCGGCGGCACCGGCCAGATCCTCACGCAGTGGGCCAAGGCCATCGGCGCGAAGGTCATCGGCACGGCGGGCTCTGACGAGAAATGCGAAATCGTGCGCAAGAACGGCGCCGACCTCGCGATCAACTACAAGACAGACGACTTCGTGGCGCGGGTGAAGGAGTTCACCGACGGCAAGGGTGTCGATGTGGTCTATGACGGGGTGGGGCAGGCGACGTTCGAACCCTCGCTCGACTGCCTCAAGCTGCGTGGCCTGATGGTGAGCTTCGGCAACGCCTCGGGACCGGTGTCGATCCCGAGGCTCGGCATCCTCGCGGAGAAGGGCTCGCTCTACGTGACGCGACCGACCGGGGCAGGGTACTTCCGCACCGCGGACGACCTGCGCATCGCCGCCGATGCGCTGTTCAACATGATCGAGCTGGGCAAGATCAAGGTCGCCATCGACCAGACCCGGCCGCTGGCCGAAGCGGTGCAAGCACAGAAGGCGCTCGAGGCAAGAGAAACGACCGGCTCGACGCTGCTCTTGCCGTAAGGCGCGGCTGGCGCTAAACGCGTGACCGTCGGGCAGGTGGCAGAGCGGTTGATTGCTCCGGTCTTGAAAACCGGCGAACGTGAAAGCGTTCCGGGGGTTCGAATCCCTCCCTGCCCGCCACTTGCCCCAGCGAAAGCGTTCTCCCGATCGGGCTGAGGCCGGATTTTCTCGTTGTTTTCAAAGGTTATGACGTAGGGGCTGATCACTGGCCCTGTCGTCCGAATGGCCAGAAGCGTTCTCTCATTGCCGATATTCTCCGAACCTGATGACTGCGTTGATTTGGTGAACAGCTTCTCAAGCCATTGAAACTGCTGAAAGTTGTCCAGGACTAAGCTCGAGCACTTCGATCCCGGAGGCGAGCGTAGCGACGGAACAGAAATCGAACCTCGCTAGGTAAAACCCGGGGCCGAAGCACGCACACCGACTGCTCGTGATCGCTTGGCCAGCCCTCGATTACCGCCTGCCGACGGCACCTTTGGGCTGTCCGCCATCGCCCGCGGGTTCAGTTTGGAC